>CAVHOL010000070.1:0-13273 GCA_963637655.1 bacterium
GGCATCTTTTTCGTTCTTCTTCAGTCGCATAGCCCGCTATGCTCCTTCAGAAAGAAAGAAAAATCTGCTCGGCTAAAATTCAAAAATCCATCAAAGGCAATTTTTTAGACCCCGCCTGAAGTATAACCAAACGGCGGCAGCGGCCACGGCGGCCAGCAAGAAGAAGAGCACGTCGGGCGGTTGCGACCTCTTGGTGCGGGTGGCGGTGCGACTGTGCTGCACGGTGACGGTGTCGGTGGAGGCTGTGCGGACGGTGTCGGCCATGGCGGCGAAGGTTGTGCCCCCGGTGCGGTGCGACTGTGCAGCCGTGCGCCCGCCGGAGAGTGTGCGTGCGGTGTAGAGGGTGCGCCCTGTGGAGTCGGTGACGGTGGCGAAAGACCACTGCAACCACAGGGAATCGCGGTTGTATGACTCGTCGAGGGAAGTGAGGACGGAGTCGGCGGTGCGGACGTGCGACGCAGTCTGCGCAGACGCGGTGTACGTGTGGTCGGTCTGGGACACGGCCGTTTTCCTTACGGCGCAGGCGGCAAGGATAACGATGAGGGGAGTGCAGAAGATGATTTTCTTCATATTGAACAATGATTGAACGGTGTTTTATGATTGTTGTATGGCCGCATATTCGGCTTTGGCGTCGAATGAAGGGCACGCTTTGGCAACGCCCGGGAAGTCGCGGTGTCCGAGGATGACGGCTTTGGGATAGCGGCGGTGCAGCTGGCGCAGAATGGTGGTGAGCGCCATGCGCTGGGGCGGCGTGCGGTTGTCGAGCGGCTGGCGTGTGGCGAGATTGATGCCGCCGGTGTAGGCCACGTTGACGGTATTGTAGTTATGTCCCTTGACACCGTTGGAGACGCCTGCATCGTCGAGAAGCTGGTGGATGACGCCGTCGGCGGTGATGACGTAGTGGTAGCCCGGGTTTTTCCAACCCTTGCGATGGAACTCGTTGAGGAGGTCGGGCACGGTGGCCTGCTGGTTGCCTGCGGTGCAGTGTACCGCGATGTAATCAATTTTTCTCATTGTCGTGTTTGTCTTGTTTTGGAAGGTGGTTGTTGATGTAGTTGCGCATTTCTCCGAACTTGGTAGCAATGACCATGGCCACGCCGAATACAGATCCGGCGTAGATGAGACACTGTGCGACGTACCACAGTACGTTGTCGTGTATGTTGTGGGAGATGAAATAGTCGATGTAGGTGAGTACGATGCCCGACAGGAGCATGGCAAGTGCGGAGCCGTACTGGAGCCATTCTTTTGTGCTTTTATCCATAGGGTTGAGAGTTTTAACTGTTATTTAATACTGGGCGTCGATGGCGATGCCCTGAGTGGTGATGTTGACTGAGGTGACTGTCTGGTGGTCGAGCGCGAGCTGCTCCTTGATTTCGTTGCGCCAGAGGAGCGGGTCGTGGTCGAGCAGCATGTCGGCGATGCCCACCCCGGTGTAGGGCGACTCCTTCTGTTCGCCCTTGTGGAGGAGCAGGATGAGCGCCTGGTTCTGTTGGAGCACCGGAGCGATGCAGAGCGTGCCGTTCTTGATGACGGGCTGCAGGACGTTGTGGCTGTCGTCGGCCCATTGTAGTTGTATGGCGTTTCGTGTCATAATGTCGTATGTTTTGTATTGCTAATCGAGACGGAAGCCGAGCTGCACCTTGCGCACGCCGCCTGCCGAAGAGAACTCGGTGGTGACGGCGGAGACGAAATAGGTGCCGTCCTTGTAGGGATAGTCGGCATCGTGGATGACTGCGGCACAGGCCGGAGCCACCTCGGGCGAGAGCCAAGTGGTGACGGAGCCCTCGTAGCCGTCGTAGCAGCGCCGGCGCACCTCCATTTCGCCGCGTAGGCGCATGGACTGCTCGTCGGTGGTGGGGCACTTGATTTCGAGGCGTTCGCCCCCGGTGGTGCCCACCTCAATCTCGCGCACAGTGCCGTCGGGCATGTTGGCCTTGACGACGACACACACCTTCTTGTCGTCGGCCTGCCGGTAGGTGAGGTCCTCTTTTTCGACATTGCGCTGAAGGTCGTAGTAGACCGTGTCGAGAATCTGTTCGCCCGGAGGGTGGACGTGTAGCGTGTCGCCGGCGATGTAGATGTCGGCCCCGCACTCCTCTTGTATTTTCTTGAGCACGTCGTAGGCCGAGGCATTGTTGATGACAAACTTGCTGTAGGTCCACTGGTAGGAGCAGGCGACCGAGAAAGAAAGCCCGGCGGCGGCGATGATGTGCTGCAGCAGGGCCTCGACGGTGACGGATTGGAGCGCCTCGTTGGGGATGTCCTTGCGGAAGGCATAGAGCGCGTCTTCGCAGTGGAGGCGTATGCTTCCGCCGTCGGTGGAGATGCGCTGCAGGAAGCCGACGAACTCACTGTGGAGCCCCGTCTCGCGGTAGCCGAGCCAGATGTGGACGGGGTCGCCGCGGTGGAGGCGCGACTCAACGTCGAGCGTGCGCGAGAACTGTGCGGCCGGCAGCGTGATGACGGCGGTGTCGGCGAGAAGCTCGACCGAGGCGTGGATCTCTACCTTGTCGACCATGCCGAGATGATAGTCGGCCACTGCTATGTAATAAGCCATAGTGTACATAATCGCTATAATTGTAGTGCAAAGATAGCACGGCGGAGCGCAGAACGCGAAACGGCAGTTTTATGGTAGCGTTGGCTGTGACTATCATAGCGCTGGCTGACGCTACGATAAAACTACGGTTTGGAAAAACGGCATCGGGTGTGGTAAATTTGCCGAAAAATAGACGCGAGAAATGAAGAAGACTGCAACGACATACCTCAATATACAGGCCACCGACGACCGTGCGACGGTGTTGCTCTACGGCGACATAGGCGACGGCGACAAGGTGGAGAGCAGCCGTGTGGTGAGCGAACTGATGTCGCTTGACGGCGCATACGACAAGATAGACGTAAGGATAAACAGCAGGGGCGGCGACGTGTTTAGCGGCATGGCCATATACAACACGCTCCGCCAGATGGCGGCAGACGTAACGATATACGTGGACGGCCTGGCCGCGAGCATAGCCGCCATCATCGCCCTGTGCGGCCGCCGTATGTATATGAGCCCGTGGGCGAAGCTGATGCTGCACTCGGTGAGCGGCGGCGCTTGGGGCAACGCGAGCGCACTGCGCAAGACAGCCGACCAGATAGAAGCCCTTGAAGCCGACCTGAGCGAGATGATAGCCACACGCTTGGGCATGGAAGCAAAGGAAGTAAAAGCCCGCTACTTTGACGAGGCCGACCACTGGATAGACGCGCCGGAGTGTGTCAGGCTGGGCTTGGCCGACGGTCTGTATGACATGGGCGACAGTGAGGGCGCAGCACCCGGCAGTGAGGAAGAAATATACCAATATTTCAATAACCGGCTCATGGAGCCACAAAACCCAAAAGACATGGCATTGATAGACGACATCAAGGCACTTCCGAGTTTTGAGAACAAGGAAGACAACGCGTCGATAGTGGCGCACATCAAAGAGTTGGAAAACAAGGCGACCAAGGCCGAGGCGCAGTCGCAGGCGATAGCGCAATACCAGGCGCGCATAGCCGAGCTGGAAGCCAAGGAGGTGGAGACCTACCTCGACACGGCCGTGGCAGCGGGCAAGATACGCCCCGAGCAGAAGGACGCCTACAAGAAACTGATGGCCGCCGACCGCGCCTCGACCGAAGCCCTCATAGACAGCATGAAGCCCGCAGTGCAGGCCGTGCCGAAGGCCAAGGACGTGTATAAGGAAGATGCGGGCGGCTGCTTCGAGAACAAGACATGGGACGAGCTGGACAAGAGCAACCAACTGGGCGCGCTGAAGGCGCAGAACCCCGCACTGTTCCAGTCGAAATACAAGGAGAAATACGGCGTGGACTATGAAGTGTAACGCCAGTGGAAAGAAAGGATAACAACAACACCAACAAGAAAGAGAGACGATTATGGCATTGAACAAACAAATCTGGCTAAGCAGTATCCAGGAGAACTTCTACCCCGACAACTCGTTTGCGGCGCACTCGGTAGACGACAGCGCCTTTGTGACCTACAAGACGGTGCACGTGCCGAACGCCGGCGCGCCGAGCGGCGTGGTGATCAACCGCACGCAGAAGCCCGCCACCGTGAACCAGCGCACCGACAACGAGCTGACCTACGACATAGACGAGCTGACGACCAACCCGATACACATACCCAACGTGGACGTGGTGGAGCTGAGCTACGACAAGCGACAGAGCGTGCTGATGAACGACCGCCAGCAGCTGCAGAAGGCCGCCATGGAGAACCTGCTATACAAGTGGGCCGCCGCCGGCACCACGATAAAGACCAGCGGCGAGACGACCGCTGCGCACACCTCGGCCACGGCCACGGGCACGCGCAAGAAGATAACCAAGGGCGACGTGCTGAAGATTTCGACCCAGTTCAACAAAGACGACGTGCCTTTGGAAGGCCGCTACCTGCTGTTGGACGCAAGCATGTACAACGACCTTCTGACCGACCTTACGGACAAGGAGCTGAGCGCCTACTTGGCGAGCGCCAATGCGCAGGGCGGCGTGCTGGGCAGACTGTACGGCTTTGACATAATGATGCGATCGCGCGTGCTCAGACTGAACGACGGCGCAGTGGTGAAGTGGGACGCCGCCGGTGCTGCAACCGAAGTGGCCGCCGGCCTGGCCTGGCAGCAGAGCTGCGTGAGCCGTGCGCTGGGCGAGGTAAAGATGTTTGACTCTACGGACAACCCGTTGTACTACGGCGACATCTACTCGTTCCTGCTGAGAACCGGCGGAGCGTTGCGCCGCTACGACAAGAAGGGCGTAGTGCTCCTGAGCGAGTAAGAATATCTTTTGTTTCATAAAACTATATATCACCAGGCCCGGCATGCTCACCGAGGGAACACACCCAAGGCGGGGCGTGCGGGCCTCTTTCATTAAGACAACATTACAATAAACCCGAAGAAAGATGGAACTACCCAGAGTAAAAATACAATTTCTGAACGGCCAGTTGGGCACCGTGGGCGAAAGCGCCGACGGACTGATGGCCCTGATGTGCGGCGCAGAAGCCGTGGGTGACACCTTCGCGCTGGGCACGGCCTATGACGTGACGAGCATGGATGATGTGGCGGCACTGGGCGTGACCGCGGAGAACAATGCGGTGCTGTATGGCAGGCTGAAGGAGTTTTACGACGAGGCCGAGACCGGCACGGCGGTGGTTGTGTATGGTGTGGGCGAAAGCTCGGAAGCATCGGCCCTGTGCGACTATACCAACACCGGCACCGGACTGCGCGACCTGATAGCCAAGACCAACGGCCGGGTGCGCGGCGTGGGCGTGTGCAACGTGAAGAACACCGACATGGCAACCACTCTGCAGAAGGCCCAGCGCACCGCCGAGTGGGCGACAACGGAACTCTACGCGCCGCTGTTTGTGGCCATGGAGGCAGCCTATGCCGACGACCTGGCCGACCTGACGGCGATGAACTACAACCGCTGCTGCGTGGTGACGGGCGACGTGACGGCCGGAAGCAAGGGCGCATGCATGGGCACACTGCTCGGCCGCGTGGCGAGCATAGGCGTGCAGCGCAACATAGGGCGCGTGAAGGACGGCGCACTGGCCCCCGTGGTGATGTGGCTCGGACAGAAGAAGGCCGACGAGAGCCAGAGCGCGGTGAGCAAGGCCCACGGCAAAGGCTACATGGTGCCGAGAAAGCACGTGGGAAGGAGCGGCTACTACTTTGCCGATGACCCCATGGCATGCGACCCCACCGACGACTACGCCAAGCTGGCCAACCGAAGAGTGATAGACAAGGCCTACCGCATAGCCTACGACACGATGCTCGACATGCTTCTTGACGACATAGAGTGCAACACCGACGGCACGATACAGACGGCAGTAGCAAAGAGCTGGCAACAGACGGTGGAGAACGCCATCAACCGCCAGATGACGGTCAACGGCGAACTGAGCACCGACAGTGACGGTTCGGGCTGCGAGGTGTATGTAGACGAGACGCAGAACCTCATAGCGACGAGCAAAGTAGTGGTGACGCTGAAGGTGCAGCCCCGCGGCTACGCGAGGTATATAGACGTGAACCTCGGCTTCAACGTGAGTGTATAACCGACAAAACAAAGAACGGCAATGAACAATACAAGAGAATATGAATGGAGCGACGTGACCGTGGTAGTGGCCGGTCGCCCGGTGACGGGGCTGCGAGGCGTGAAATACGGCTCGAAGCAGGAGAAGGAACTGGTGCACGCGAAGGGCAACAAGCCCTACGCCATACAGCGCGGCAACAAGACCTATGACGGCGAACTGACGCTGCTGCAGAGCGAATACATAGCCCTGCGCGAGGCATGCGGCGGTGACGTGCTGGACGGGTCGTTTAGCATTGTGGTGGCCTACGGCAACCCGACGAAAGGCGACGTGGTGACGACCGACGTGCTCGTGGGCGTGGAGATAACCGAAGACACGACCGAGTGGAAGCAGGGCGACAAGTATCAGGAGAAGAGCCTGCCCTTCATCTATCTGAACCAAAAGAGCCTCTAAGCGTAGAGAGATTGTATAAGGACAACAAAAAAGAACCGGGCATCGGACGGTGTTCAACCGCCGTTTGATGCCCACTCAAAACAAGACAAAAGACAATGGAATACAGCAAAGAACAGATACAGGAATGGAAAGCCAAGTGGGGCGACCTGTTTGAGATAAGTGTGGAAGGCAAGAGCTGCGTGCTGCACAAGCCGACACGGCGAGACCTGAGCTATGCCAGCGTGGTGAAAGACCCGATAAAGCTGAGCGAGGTGATGCTGAAGCAACTGTGGGTGGCCGGCGACGCGGAACTGCAGGAACAGGATGACCTCTTCATGGCGGTAGTGTCGAAGATGGAAGACGTGCTGAAAGTGAAGGAGGCAGAGATAAAAAAACTCTGACGGATGCCGAGGTGCCCGGGGCGGAAGACGACGAGCGCCCCGCGGTGCTGTATCTGGACACGCTTCTGCGCTACTACATGCATGTGGACCCGTGGACGCTGAGCGATGAGGAGTGGGCGTGGACGCTGAGATACCTTCTCGACATCCGCAAAATGGAAAACAAGGCCAATGGACAACGTACTTAAATTTCTGATAAAGCTACAGGCCCAGGACGGCAACGTGACGAGGGCGACGCAGCAGGTGATGCGCCAGCTGGACACGATACAGCGCAAGGCCGACTCGGTGGGTGCGAAGCTGCGGCAAGCCTTCTCGCTGGAAAACTTCAAGAGCCAGCTGACGAGCCTGCCGGGCATGGAATTTCTGATGAACCCGTACACGATAATAGGTGCGGGCATAGGCGCGATAACGAAACTCGGCGCGCAGGCAGAGATGACAAGCACGGCATTCAGGGTGCTTGTGGGCGACGAGCAGAAGGCCGCGGCGGTGCTGAAAGACATCAACGACTTTGCGGCGGCCACGCCCTTCACGAAACTCGACCTTGAAGGGGCGGCACAGACGATGCTCAACTTCGGAGTGAAGAGCGACGACGTGATGGGCAAGCTGCGGCAGCTGGGCGACATATCAATGGGCGACTCGCAGAAGCTGGGGTCGCTCGCTTTGGTATTCGGACAGGTGAGCGCGGCCACCAAGATGTCGGGGCAAGACCTGATGCAGTTTATCAACGCCGGATTCAACCCGCTGAAAGAGCTCTCGGCCATGACCGGCAAGAGCTATGAGGAGCTGCAGGACGTGATGAGCAAGGGCGGCATAAAGACCGAGGATGTGGCCGCGGCGATAGCCCACGCGACGCAGGAGGGCGGCCAGTTTCACGGCATGATGGACGCCACGGCACAGACGCTGAGCGGCAAGTGGAGCACGGCGGTGGGCCAGATACAGCAGCAGGCGGTGAGCATATTCGAGAAGATAGAGCCGGCGATACTCGCTGCGGTGGACCTGTTTTCGGCGCTTGCCGACGGAGTGATGGGCGTGGTGAACTTCTTTGTGGAGTGGAGTGACGTGATAGGCATCGTGGGCGGCACGATAGGCGCGTTTGCCCTGGTGCTGAACACGGCGAAGATAGCGACCGCCGCCTATGGACTGGTGACGCAGGGCGTGACGCTGGCGACACAGGCATGGACAGCGGCGCAGGCCGTGCTGAACGCGGTGATGAGCGCCAACCCCTTTGTGCTGGTGGCGGCGGTGATAGCCGCGCTGACCGTGGCCGTGGTGGCGTGCTGGAACAAGTTTGCCGGATTCAGAGCCTTCATCAAGACGATGTGGGACACGATAAAGGGCTTTGGCGGCATCATAAAGGACTATCTGATAGACCGGATAAAGACCTTCATGAGCGGCATAGGCAAGCTGGGTGCCGCGCTGGCCAAACTCTTCGACGGCGACTTCAAGGGTGCATGGGCAAGTGCCGTGGACGGAGTGAAAGACCTGACCGGCATAACGAGTGCCGAGAAAGCCATGGACGCGACAAAGAAGCTCGCCGACGGCGTGGCCGGCAACTATGCCAAGCACAAGGCCGAAGAAGACGCCAAGCAGGAAGCCAAGGAGAAGCCGGCCGGCGGCAATGCGCTGAGCAAGCCCGGGCTGAAAGGCAGCACCTACACGCTGAGCGGCGGCGGTGCCGACAGTGGCAACGGCGGCGGCAAGGGCGGCAAGGGCGGCAAGGGCGGTGCCGGAAAGACCGCCGAGGCACTGGCCACGGGCGGCACGCGGAACACGCAGATAACGGTGAACATAGGCAAACTGATAGAGACGATGCAAGTGACCATGGCCGACAAGACCGACACGGGCGAGCTGGAACGCATGGTGCTGCAGAGCATCAACCGCAGTCTGGCGATAGCGACAAGTACAGACCGATAACCCAAACAAGACTATGGCAAGAACAATAGCAGAAATAAAGAAAACGATGACGGACGCCTTTCTGGCCGACGAGGGCATCCGGGAGAAGTACGGGCTGGAGAGCAGCGCTACATGGGCGGGCAGTTTCTCTCAGGTGAGTCTGGAGAACATACTGCTCTACATAGTGGCGGCCTGCGTGTATGCCCTGGAGACGGTGACCGAACAGTGCTGTGCCGACATCGACAGCCGCATGGCCTCGGCGATCGTAGCCAGCGTGGCGTGGTACCACAAGAAGGCGCTGGCCTTCCAGCTGGGCGACAGTCTGACGCTCGACGCGGAGACTTCGGACTACGGCTACGCCACGACAGACGAGAGCAAGCAAGTGGTGAAGTATGCAGCGGTACGCGACAAGGGACGCAGCGTGCAGGTACTGGTGAGCGGCGAGAAGAACGGGCAGCCCACTCCGCTCGACGACACGGCGCTTGCGGCCTTCCGGAAGTACATGAACCGGGTGAAGGTGGCGGGGGTGATCCTCAACGTCAGTTCACAGGAGGCCGACCGCGTGCGCATCGCCGCCCGGGTGACGATAGACGCGCTGGTGCTCGACGAGCAGGGCCAGCGGCTGACCGACGGCACACGCCCGGTGGAGACGGCCATGACGGCCTATCTGCAGGGCATCACCTATGGCGGCACGCTCAACAAGACCCGCCTGCTGCAGGCCATGCTTGCGGCCGACGGCGTGGAGGACGTGGAGCTCGTGTCGGTGGAGTATACCAAGGACGGCGGCGTGACGTGGACCGCGCTCACGGGCAACAACTACACCGGCGAGAGCGGATTCTATACGGCAGAAGACATGGCGGGAGGACTGACGTATGTGGTATGACGTAGACATCGCACGGCTGGCCGTGCAACTGCTTCCTCCCGTGCTCCGCGGCAGTCTGACCGTGGCCCTGGTGCGCATACTGACACTCCCGCTGCGGTGGGTAGCCTCGCAGATAGCGGCATGGCGCGAGGGCACCGACACGACGCTCGGCACGACGGCCCAGGTGGCGTCGCTGGAGGCGGCACTCAACCGCCTGTTCCATCTGGAGTACGGACAGATATACATCGACACGCCGGAATGGACCGACCGCGGTACGGCCTTCTACCTGCAGTGCGAAGATCAGGCGACGCGCTACGTGTACGCCCTGTCGGAGAAGAAGCCGTCGTACTGCATACTCCAGGAGGAGGACGTGCCGGAGGTGAACTTCACGGTGATGGTTCCGACCTTCCTGTGCACCTCCACCGAGAGCCGCACGGCCGACAAGTACGGCTGGCGTCATCTCTCGCAGATCAAGCAGACCATCAACAGATACAAACCCGCGGGACGGACGTACCGCATAATGCTATACGAATATGAATAGACTGGAATTCAGCGAGGGCGGGCAGCCCGTATACCTCGACGACCTGCGCCTGCTGCAGGAGAACATGGTGAAACTCATCCTCTCGCTCTACCCGCTGACCAACGGCGCGGCCGACGAGACCTCAGACGAGAACGGCATACGCGATGTCAGGAAGTGCACGGTGTGGGCCACCCCGCGTCACATGAACGGCTCGGGCGACCGCAACTACAATATACTCCAGGCCCACAAGCTGCTGACCACGGACGGCAAGGTGTACGACGTGGCCGAGACCACCTTCGGCGACGACGACGGCCACCCCATGACCGGCTACTACGTACTGCAGGAGACCACCCAGGAGAGCCGTACCTTCGAGGACGGCAGCGAGAAGGCCGTGGTCAAGAGCTACACCGCCACCATCGTGCCCAAGGCGCAGAAGCCCGAAAGCGGCACGGTGATCGCCGTGGCCGACGTGCCGAGCCTCGACCAGCTGCAGGCGCTCCTGCCCTGCCCCGAGAGCTGCAAGAAATATCTGACGACCGACCAACAGTAAAACCACAGACACCATGGATACGATATACAACCTGCAACAACGCGCCGACGCCCTGCGCCGCACGACTGCCACAGACAGCATCACTCCGGAGACGGTGGGCGGACTGCACGCCGACACCCTGGCCTACATCGCCGACCTGGAGCAGAACGCCGAGGGTCTCGGCATACACAAGGTGTACCAGACCTACGCCGCCATGACCGCCGAGGGCGAAGCGCCCGAGGGCACCAACGGCAAGCCGCTGCGCTACGGGCAACTGGTGGCCGTGTACGACGGCGACAATGCCTCGCAGACCGAGAACGGCAATGTGTATGCCTGGCAGAAGGGCACGGGCGCGACGGCCTGGCTTCTGATGGGACACATCGGCGACATACAGCAGATCATGGCATCGATCGCCACGGAGACCGCCGAGCGTGAGGCTGCCGATACGGCCATGGCCGCCGACATCGCCACGGAGACCGCCGAGCGTGAGGCTGCCGATACGGCCATGGCCGCCGACATCGCCACGGAGACCGCCGAGCGTGAGGCTGCCGATACGGCCATGGCCGCCGACATCGCCACGGAGACCGCCGAGCGTGAGGCTGCCGATACGGCCATGGCCGCCGACATCGCCACGGAGACCGCCGAGCGTGAGGCTGCCGATACGGCCATGGCCGCCGACATCGCCACGGAGACCGCCGCACGCGAGGCCCTTCAAACGGCGTTTGAACAGTTTTCGGGCACCAAGGGAGCGGACGGAGGACTGGCTGCGCTCGATGCCGACGGCTACATACCCGAGGACAACGTGCCGCAGTCGGCCTTCAATGTGGCACCCTTCTCGCGTACCGTGACCAGTGTCGAGGTGCCGTCGCTGGACGGCGGCACGCAGTCTGTGCCCGACGCCATAGCCTGGCACACGGGCGCAAAACGGTTCTGTGGTCTGGAGGCCAACAGTGAAGGACAGGTGCTGCGGTGCTATAAGGCATGGCCCGGAAGCGGACGCTATACTGACGATGCCACCGGCAAGCCCTACACTGACAAGATATACCTCAACACCGCCGAGGCTGCGGCCTACTGCTATGCCAACGGTGTACTCACCCCCCTTGACACCCACATCACCCTCGGCACGACCGCCGACACCGCCTTCCCCGGCGACCAAGGCGCAAGCCTGCAGGAGGATATCGGCAACCTCAACGGATGGCGTGAGGAGGCCGAGGAACAGATGGCCGACACCGCCGAGCAGTGCGATGCCGCAGGCGTGGTGAACGCCACTACCCTGCTCGGCTACGGCTACCAAAAGCCGCAGGCCATGACGTTTGCCGATGTGCTGGCAAAGGTATGGGCCAACGACAAGACCGTGAAGCACCCCGGAGTGGTGCTGACCTACTACACGGACAAAGGGTGGAAGAGCAAGCAGTGGATACTGTGCGGGTCGCTCACCGAGGCCGACTGGACCAACGAGAAGCGCTGGTCGGACTTCGGCGGCCCGAAGACCGTAACGTTGTCGCAGGACGACTACGACAAACTCTCGTCGGCGGGGATGCTCGATGACGAGACCATCTATAACGTACTGGAGGACGAGTGATGATAGTCAAGGGCAAGAGGGAAATCTCGGCGCGCTATGTGGGCGCACGGGCGGTGGCTGCGGTGTACTATGGCGCACGGCTGGTGTGGGAGGCCATCTCCTCCTGCTTCGGCTCGGGAATGTGGATAGGCGACCGACCGTGGAGCAACACGGACGGCTGGAACAACGGAACAACGAAACAATAACTACGATATAAGAATATGGCAAAGAAAGTATCACCCAACGCCATCACGTCGCTCTCGGAAGACTGGGCGCAGGATGTGGCAAGCGGCCTCCCGTTCTCGGGACAGGCCGTGCAGGATTTTATCAAGGCGCAGTTCAACGCCAAGGTGGGCTACTGGTGCTGGTCTACCTCGATAGACGAGAACAACTTTTACCACTTGTGGGGTTTTAAGGACGAGGATGCGAAGACGGAGTATGTGAACGACCCGGAGGGCAAGGCAGACCTCCTGTTGGTGGACTCGGCGCTGCCTATCTCTACATTGAAGGGCGTGACGTATGGTGCGTACCTGTGGTCGAACGTACTGTCGAGCAACGCCTTTGTGGTGAGCGGCGCGGAGATGAAGATAAAGCTGCGCTTCGCAGGCGTGCGGAACATCAACGGCGAGCGTCAGAACTTGGGTTCGGCGGGTACGCTGATAGTGCAGCGCAAGACCACCAACGCCGACTGGACTACGGTGGCTACCTTGCAGGACGTGCTTCCGAGTACGGAGTATGCGTCTACGGACGAGTACACCGAGATAGACCTCGGCGGGTATCTTGTGAGCGGAAAACAGCAGATACGGGTGCGGGCAAGCGTAAGTTACACCTCGGATGAGGGCGAAGAAAAGACCGCTACCTCGGCTTATGTGGCCATCGGAAGCAGCGTGACAAAGACGAACCTTGACATTGCCTGTCAGCAGAACTGGCAGACACCTATTGCCGCAGCGACCTACAAAGACCGTGGTTTCCCTATATCGTACATGGTGTACGGAGCGGTGGCCAAGACCCTGCACATAGACATTACGGGCGGCA
>CAVHOL010000071.1:0-13240 GCA_963637655.1 bacterium
AAATTATCGAGATTACCAACTTTTTAAACCACTTTTCTTATCCCGAACTCAGGTTATAACTTTGCGCATCAACCATTTTTTCCCGCTACACTATGCACACACCGCACCGATACACCCCGAAAATCATACTCCCGCTCCTGCTGTCCGTCATCCTGTGCGCCGGCTGCTCTTCGCGCGACCGCCGCACCCTCGGCCAAGCCATAGAGAAGGGCGTTACCGCCGTGACAGACGAGAACCGGACTGAGGCCGGCGTTGCCGGACAGACCGGCGAGGAAACTGCGTCCGACGGGCTCGAGATACCCGCGCCGCTCACCGCCGTACCCGAACAGATACTCCACCGCACAGGCTACACCGTGTCATACAACCGCACGACCATGCTCCCCAACTGGGTGGCATGGCATCTCACGGCCGCCCATGCCGACGGCAAGGAGAAGCGGGGAGGCATCAGTTTCCAGGAAGACAGCGATGTGCCCTCACCCCGCGCCACTGACACCGACTACCGGAGCTCTGGCTACGACCGCGGACACATGTGCCCGGCCGGCGACAACAAGTGGAGCAAGGCGGCCATGACCGAGTCGTTCCTCTTCACCAACATCTGCCCGCAGGCCCCCAGCCTCAACCGCGGCGACTGGAACGAGATGGAGCTCGCCTGCCGCCGCTGGGCCAAGGAGTACGGCGACCTCTACATCGTCTGCGGACCGATACTTTACAAAGGCAAGCACAAGACCATCGGCAAGAACCGCGTCACCGTACCCGAAGCCTTCTTCAAGGTGATACTCTGCACCAAGGGCACCCCAAAGGCCATCGGCTTCATCTACAAGAACGGCGACGGCAACCGCCCGAAGGGCGACTACGCCAACACCGTCGACGAGGTGGAGCGCATCACCGGCATCGACTTCTTCCCCTCTCTGCCCGACAAGATAGAAAACAAGGTGGAAGCCTCCATGTCGCTTTCCGACTGGGGACTGTGATGCGTCCCCGCCGGCACCCTTCTGACTGCAAATATTGGCGACGTGTCCCGCGTCGCCAAACCCTTATCCTCGAAAAAGTGTGATTTTTCACTGTTTTTATCCTCGAAAAAGTGTGACTTTCCCGTGTTTTTATCCTCGAAAAAGTGTAACTTTGCAGTGCAAGCATTTGGATGTTAGACTTTTATGAAAAGAAAGATATACAGACAACTTCTGAAATGGAAGGAAAGCAAGGACAGAAAGCCCTTGATGCTGCTCGGCGCAAGACAGGTGGGCAAGACATGGATCATGCGGCACTTCGGTGAGCAGGAGTATAAAAAGGTGGCATACGTCAACTGCGACGACGAGCCGAGGATGAAACAGCTCTTTGAACTGGACTATCATATTGACCGCATACTGATGGTGCTGCAAGCCATTACGGGAATCAAGATCACTCCTGGCGACACGCTGATTGTCCTGGACGAGATACAGGAGATTCCGAGGGGGCTGCATAGTCTGAAATACTTTTGCGAGAATGCTCCGGAGTATCATGTGATGGTGGCAGGTTCCCTGCTTGGCGTCACACTGGGCAAGGGGGAATCTTTTCCCGTAGGGAAAGTGGACATGCTCTCCATGTACCCGATGGATTACGAGGAATTCCTTGATGCTACAGGCAATGGAGGGTGGATTGACGTGTTGCACTCCAAGGACTGGACACTGGTAGAAATGATGTTGCCCAAAATGGTGGAACTGTTGCGGCAATACTATTTTGTGGGAGGTATGCCAGGAGTGGTGGACAAGTTTGTGAAGAATGCGGACTTGCAGCAGGTCCGTACTTTGCAACGGGAAATTCTGGACGCCTACGGACGTGACATCTCCAAACACACTTCAGAGAGAGAATCCACAAGAATCCGCCAGGTGTTAAGTTCGCTTCCTGCCCAGTTGGCAAAAGAAAACAAGAAATTCATCTATGGCGCCATCCGCAAGGGAAGCAGGGCGAAAGACTTCGAACTGGCCATCCAATGGCTTTTGGACGCAGGAATTGCATATAAGGTGAACCGTATCAGAGAGCCGAAGATACCGCTGAAGTTTTATGAGGACTTTGATGCCTTCAAGCTGTTTTTGCTCGACTGCGGACTGTTGGCATGTATGTCTGACGCCCCCATCGACCAGATGTTAGTGGGCGACAATGTGTTCACCGAGTTCAAGGGCATGTTCACCGAGCAATATGTGATGCAACAGCTCAAGGCCGCCGGTCTCACCCCCTACTACTGGAGCAGCAGCAAGACACCGTCAGAGATAGATTTCGTCATCCAGAAAGACGCCCGCATCATTCCGATAGAGGTAAAGGCGGAAGAAAATGTGCGTTCCCGGTCTTTGCCCCAGTTTGTGAAAGACCATGCAGAACTGAAGGGGCTCCGTATCTCCATGAAAGGCTATGTAGACCAAGGATGGATGGAGAACATTCCGCTGGTCGGCATCGCTGCATACCTGGAATGTCGGTAACGCCCCTTTGCCTTTTGCCCGTGTCCGTACCAAACTACAGGCGACGTGTCCCACTCTACAAAAAAAACAGTAGGCGACGTGTCTCACGTCGCAGATATCTGCACCCTCCCGCCGAATTCACAAAAAGACGCGGCCCGGTCATTTTGTTAAAGTATCATAATAGAATACCAGACCACATTCCGTTATACTGAAATATGAGTAATTTTGTATGTATCATGCACTTTTGCCCCGCCGACACCAAAAAAGCGGGGCGGAAACAATATCTTTGCGGCGGCGATCTGTAAAACGAAAAACCGCCCTTTAGAACAGAAAGGCTGAAACAAGCATGAACATAAAGGAAGTGAAAGAAGCCCTTGAACGTTTCGCGCCTCTGCCTTTGCAGGAAGACTGGGACAATGCCGGCCTGCAAGTAGGATTGACAGAGGCGGAAGTATCAGGGGCATTATTGTGTCTGGACGTCACCGAAGACATCGTCGACGAGGCCATCGCCGAAGGTTGCAATCTCATCGTGTCACACCATCCGCTGATATTCCACAAGCTCGCCAGGGTATGTGGAGAAGACCCCGTGCAGCGCACCGTCGCCAAAGCCATACGGCACGACATCACCATCCTCTCGATGCACACCAACATGGACAGTGCCGAGGGCGGCGTCAACTACAAGATCACCGAGAAGATGGGACTCATCGACGTGGAGTTTATCGGCGCACGCACCGTCGGCGGCATACAGTGCGGCAGCGGCACGATAGGCAACTTTCCGACTCCGCCGAGCGCCGAAAGTTTCGTACAGATGCTCAAGTCCACCTTCGGCGTAGCCTGCCTGCAGTGCAACGCCCTCCTGCAGCGCCCCATACGGCGCGTGGCCATCTGCGGCGGTGCCGGAGCGTTTCTCCTCTCCGAGGCACTGCGGGCCGGAGCCGACGCCTTCGTGACCGGCGAGATGCACTACCACGAATACTTCGGACTCGACCAGCGCATACAGATTG
The DNA here is from genome assembly GCA_963637655.1 of bacterium. Taxonomy (GTDB): domain Bacteria; phylum Bacteroidota; class Bacteroidia; order Bacteroidales; family Bacteroidaceae; genus Prevotella. The sequence goes on from CAVHOL010000071.1 coordinate 3,437, forward strand.
CCGTCATGGGCCACTACCAGAGCGAGCAGTACACCTCCGAAATATTCCGCGACATCATCCGCCGCGAATGTCCCGGCGTCAGGTGCGTGACAGCGAAGACCAACACCAACCCCATCGTCTACGTCTGAGCGGCAGGCCGCACACACGGTAATCGCCTTTTCCCCTTTGGACAACAGAAGAAAAAAATACAACAACGATCATAGCATTATGGCAAAGAAAGATCCTACAGAATTATCAGTTGAAGAGAAGCTGGACACCCTCTACCAGCTCCAGACCACATTGTCGGGCATCGACGAGAAGCGCGCACTCAGAGGCGAGCTGCCCCTCGAGGTGCAGGACCTCGAAGACGAGATCGCCGGCCTCCACACCCGCGTCGAGAAAATACAGAACGAGATTGCAGACTTCGAGTATGCCGTCTCGCAGAAGAGAGGCGAGATCGCCGACGCCCAGGCCAGCGTAGAGCGCTACAAGAGCCAGCTTGAAGAGGTAAAAAACAACCGCGAGTATGACACGCTCACCAAGGAGATCGAATTCCAAAGCCTCGAAATCGAACTTTGCAACAAGAAGATCAAGGAAGCCCTCATCAAGGTAGAAGAGAAGAAGCACGACCTCGAGCACACCGAAGCCGTCATCAAGGACCGCGAGGTGGCACTCACCGAGAAGAAAAGCGAGCTTGACGAGATCATGCAGGAGACCCGCGAAGAGGAAGAGCAGCTCAAAGAGAAAGCCAAGGAGCTCGAGACCAAGATCGAGCCGCGACTGCTGACCAGCTTCAAGCGCATCCGCAAGAACGCCCGCAACGGCCTCGGCATCGTCTACGTGCAGCGCGACGCCTGCGGCGGCTGCTTCAACAAGATTCCGCCACAGCGCCAGCTCGACATCAAGATGCACAAGAAGATTATCGTCTGCGAGTACTGCGGCCGTATCATGATCGACCCGCAGCTGGCCAGAGTGAAGGTAGAAATGCCCGAAGCCGACGACAAGGGCAAGCGCAAGCGCTCTACCGCCCGCAAGACCACGGCAAAGAAGGCCGACGAGGAATAGGCCGTACCGCCACCCGTACCTTCACAACCGAAGCACAGCGCGTCTGCCGAAGTGCCAGCCAGCCTGCCCCTACCGACAGGAAAAACAGGGCAGCCCTCGGCAGACGCCGTTTTTTTAGGCCCGGCAAAACGCCCGGCCCATACCGTCAAACCGCACATAACCCAAAACCTGATATGAAAAACCTATTGTTATTGTTGGCCGCCCTTTTGGCCACCGGACAGACCGCACAGGCATCCGGACCCGACCAGCGTGAATTCAAAGTATTCGAAAACGGAAACGTACCCTACCGCATCCCCGCCATCGGCACGGCACGTAACGGCAATATCGTAGCCGTGGCCGACTACCGCTACAGCAAGGCCGACATCGGCAGCGGACGCGTAGACCTGCACCTGCGCATCTCCCGCGACAACGGACGCACATGGGGCGAGGTGACCTGCCCGCCGCAGTTCCAGGGCGACGGCAACGTCAGCACCTGGCGCCACGACAAGTCGGCCTACGGCGACCCCTGCATCGTAGGCGACCGCGAGAGCGCACGCATGATGATTGTGTCCTGCTCGGGATTCCCCGGCTTCTTCGACGCCTCCGACCGTCACCAGGGCTGGGCCCGCTGGTACTCGGAAGACAACGGACAGACCTGGAGCCAACCGGCATACATCGACTCGGTCTTCGTCTATGCACCGCTCGCCGCAGCCGGACATCCCGTGCAGGGATTCTTCGTAGGCTCAGGCAAGATACACCAGAGCCACTACATCAAGAAAGACAAGTACTACCGGCTCTACTGCGCCGCCTCCACCCAGCAGAACGGCGGCAACACGGAGAACTGGCTGCTCTACTCCGATGACTTCGGCGAGACCTGGGACTTCCTCGGCGGAACAGGCGCCAGCCCCGTGCCCGGCGGCGACGAGCCCAAAGCGGAGGAACTGCCCGACGGCAATGTCGTCATCTCCAGCCGCTGCCCGCAGGGACGGCGCTACAATATCTATACCTTCACCGCCGACGACGGCGTAAGCGGACACTGGTCACAGCCCGCCCTGTCGAGCGCAGAGGCCGGCGGACTGGTAGCCGACAACGGTTGCAACGGCGAGATACAGGTCGTGCCCGTGATACGCAAGAAAGACGGCGTGAAAACCTTCATCGTGCTCCAGTCGCTCCCCACAAAGGGACGCACCAATGTGTCCATCTTCTACAAAGACCTGACCGACCCGCAGACCTACGCCACCACGGAGAACCTCGCCCGCGACTGGGACGGCGTCTACCAGGTGAGCACCACCTCCTCGGCCTACAGCACATGGACATGGCAGAAAGACAACACTCTGGGATTTCTCTATGAGGAGAACGGCGCACACGACGGCTACGACATCGTCTACAAACGTCTCGACATAGAGACCGTCACGTCGGGCAAGTACCGCTTCGACAAATCGTACAAATACAAGCGCAAGAACATCCGTTTCCATTGAAACGGCATCTCCATAAATCTCCGCCATAAAACGCGACAGAAAAACCGTGCCGGAAGACGAGACTCAGCCTCTCATCTTCCGGCACGGTATTCTTGTGGAGTGCAGCCGCACACCCTCCTGAAATACTTGCAGAAGAAACTCGTGTTGGCGAAATGCAGGTCGTCGGCAATCTGCGACACCGACCGGTCGCCATGCCGCAGCATCACCTTGGCCGCCAACACCACGGCCCGGTCGATCCACTCCTTGGCCGTCACGCCGCTCACCTGCCGCACCACCGTACCGAGATGCCGCCCTGTGATGCAGATACGGTCGGCGTAGTAGTCCAGCTGCCGGTGCTCGCGGCAGTGCGCATTGACCAGCGCGATGAAGCGGTCGTAGATCGCATGGGCCGCATCGCCCGCCTGCGCCTCCGGCATGTTCTGCCGGAAAATGTGGTCGTAGCACTGGGCTACGGCAGCGATGAGATGCAAGGCCGTAGCATAGTCTGCCGCCGAATGCCTGGCCGTAAGAAAGAACGTACGGAAAAGCATGCCAAGAAGCGCCTGCTGCCCCTCGTCCAGCACAAGATTGGCAGACCGCTGCGGTCCGCAGAACAAGTCGGGCAGACGGTCGTCAAAGGCCATCCGCAAGGTCTCGGGCGACAGCGCCATCCCCACGACCGTCAGGTCGGCACTCGCCGACACCGGTTCGGCAATCGTTCCCGGGGTAAGAAACACGGCCGAACCTTCCCTCAGATGGTAGTCACGCAGATTCATGCGGCCGACAATCTCCCCCCGACGGATATACCCCATACGGTAGTCGTTGAGCAGATACGGCGTCGGCGGCGAGGTGATCAGGGCCGAGAAAGCCGGACGCAGTTCCATGCCCATGAGCAGTCCGTCGGCATAATAGAAATTGTCCGACAACAGGTCCATTCCTCCCATCTTCTCAAACATCGACGCGATCGAGAGTTTTTGCGGTCTTTTGTTCTCCATATCCTTTGATGGTTTTTCACCGCAAAATTACGTTTCTCTCCCCATTTCAGGAAAAATATACCGCAGTTTTTCAGTCATTTCCTTTTTCTCTGCCCAATATTCCTACAAAAAGGACATCATGACCTAACAAAGGATAACGACGCTCCAAGGGAAACGCCGTAATTTTGCAGCACGACCAATCATCACCGTCATGATACGAACTACACTCATCGCCACCCTCATAGCATGGGGTGCCGCTCCGTCTGACGCACAGACCGCAGCACCATGTCCGGCTGCGGCCGTGCACACGGCAGACACCGTCACGCTGACACTCGAGGACTGCCTGCTCCGCGGCCGCGACAATTACCCTGCCGTCAGACAGTATGCGCTCACCGAGAAGTCGCGCGAGTACACGCTCGCCAACGCCGCAAAAGCCTGGCTGCCGCAAATATCGGTCACGGCAGGCGGCTACGCCTTCACCGACCCCGTCAAGACCGACGGACTGTTGCAGCGCATGGGCGTCGACCTTGACAACTGGACGGCCGCAGCCGCTGTCACCCTCCGACAGAACATCTACGACGGCGGACAGACAGCAGCCGCCCGACAGACAGCCACCGCGCAGGCCGACGTGCAGCAACGCCGCACCGATATCTCCATGCACGCCCTGCGCGAGCGCATCGAGGAGGTGTACTTCGGCATCCTCTCCCTCGACGAAAGCCTGCGCCAAAACGCCCTGCTGCAGGAAGACCTCGCCGTCAGCCAGCGCACGATAGAAAGCATGGTACGCTGCGGCACCGCCTCGCAGAACGACTGCGACGCCATACAGGTAGAGCAGCTCAGCGCCCGCCAGCAGCACGACGGCCTCGCCGCCCGGCGCAGTGCCTATCTGCAGATGCTCTCGCTGCTCACCGGATGCACGTTCGCCGAGAACACGGCGCTCCAGCGTCCGGCCGACATCACCGGCTCCGGCCATGACAGACAGGCCGCAGGGCCGCGCCCCGAACTGCGCTACTATACCGCGCAGGGCCTGGCGCTCGATGCCGCCCGCCGCTCGCTCGACAGCCGCCTGCGCCCCACCCTCTCCTTCATCGGCACGGGTACATGGCACACCTCCGTGACCCATCTGGTACACAATGCCTTCCTCTTCGGCGGACTGCAGCTCTCGTGGAACATCGGTGCGCTCTACACCCGCCGCAACGATCTCCGGCGGATAGAAATCCAGCGTCGGTCCATCGATACCGAGCGCGACCTTTTCCTCTTCGACACCCGACTGCAGGAGCGACAGACCTCCGGCACCGTAGCCGCCCTGCGACGCCAAATCGCAGGCGACGGAGAGATCGTGCGGCTGCGCGAAGGCATCAGGGCACGGAGCGACCGCAAGGTGACGCTCGGCACCGAAAGCGTCGACCAACTGCTGCGCGACATCCTCGCCGTCGACATGGCCCGCACGCAAAAAGCCCTGCACGAGATACAGCTGCTGCGCGAACTGTACCGTCTGCGCTCCATCAACAACGACTGAAAAGCCACCATACCATATGCAACTGACACTCACCACACCCGCCATCGCCATCGCCGCCATCGCCCTCTGCGCATGCAGCGGCAAGAACAAGGACTACGACGCCACCGGCACGTTTGAAGCCACCGAGATCGTCGTATCCGCCGAACAGAACGGCCGCCTGCTGCGCCTCGACATCGAGGAAGGCGACCGGCTGGAAGCCGGACAGCAGGCCGGACTCATCGACACCGTACAGCTCAGCCTCAAGGCCCGGCAGGCCGGCACCTCCCGACAGGCCTACGCGGCCCAACGCCCCGACCGGCAGAAACAGGCGTCCGCCCTACGCCGCCAGCTCGCCAAGGCCGAGGACGACTACCGGCGCTACCGGCAGCTCGTCGCCGACGGGGCCGCCGGACGCAAACTGATGGACGACGCACGCAGCCAGGCCGACGTGCTGCGCCGCCAGCTCGACGCCCTGCTCTCCTCGCTGGACAACTCTACCGGCAGCCTCAACGCACAGATGAGCTCGGCCGACGCCGAGCGCCTCATCATCGCCGACCAGCTGCGCAAGTGCCGCATCACCGCCCCCATCAGCGGTACGGTACTGGCCAAGTACATGGAGTGCGGCGAATTTGCCGCCGTCGGCAAACCGCTCTTCCGCATCGCCGACACCGGGCGCATGTATCTGCGGGCCTATGTCACCTCCGCCCAGCTCAGCCGGGTACGCATCGGACAGACGGCCACGGTGTACGCCGACTACGGCGGCGGACAGCGCAGGAAGTACGCGGGCCACGTCACCTGGATATCGTCCAAGGCGGAGTTCACCCCCAAGACCATCCTCACCGACGACGAGCGCGCCGACCTCGTCTATGCTGTCAAGATCGCCGTCAAGGGCGACGGAGGCATCAAGATCGGAATGTACGGCGAAGTGAAATTCTGACACCCATGACAGACGCGATACAAGTCAGCCACATCACCAAACGCTACGGACAGGTACTGGCCCTCGACGACGTGTCTTTTGGCGTGAAGGAGGGCGAGATCTTCGGACTCATCGGACCCGACGGAGCCGGCAAGACCACGCTCTTCCGCATACTCGCCACCCTCGTCTCAGCCGACAGCGGCACGGCCACGGTCTGCGGCGAAGACGTCTGCCGGGGCATGAAGGCCATACGCAGCATGCTGGGCTACATGCCCGGCCAGTTCTCGCTGTACCAGGACCTGTCGGTGGAGGAAAACCTGGAGTTCTTCGCCACGCTCTTCGGCACGACCGTCAAGGCCGGCTACGACTCCATACGGGCCGTCTACGGACAGATCGAACCGTTCCGCCGCCGGCGGGCGGGCGCGCTCTCGGGCGGAATGAAACAGAAGCTCGCCCTCTCGTGCGCCCTGATACACTCGCCGCGGGTGCTCCTGCTCGACGAACCGACAACGGGTGTCGACCCCGTGAGCCGCAAGGAGTTCTGGGACATGCTCGCCACCCTGCGCCGGCGCGGCATCACCGTCGTGGCCTCCACGCCCTACCTCGACGAGGTGAGACGCTGCGACCGCGTGGCCTTCCTGCACGGCGGACGCATACAGGACACGGGGCGGCCGGAGGAGATACTCCGGCAGTTCAGCGACATCTTCTGTCCGCCGCCGCTCAGCCACGACACCCGTCACGCCACAAAGCCGCAGACCCCAGAGACGGATGCGGACAAGTGCGAAAATGCCATCGAGGTAAGCCACCTGGTCAAGGCCTTCGGCACATTCCACGCCGTCGACGACATATCGTTCTCCGTGCGGCGCGGCGAAATCTTCGGATTTCTCGGTGCCAACGGAGCCGGCAAGACCACGGCCATGCACATCCTCACCGGACTCTCCCGGGCCACCTCCGGCACCGGACGCGTGGCGGGATGCGACATCGCCGACAGTCCCGAGAAGATCAAGCGCCACATCGGATACATGAGCCAGCGCTTCTCGCTCTACGACGATCTCACCGTCAGGGAGAACATACGGCTCTTCGGCGGCATCTACGGCATGGACAGCCGCGACATCAGCCGCAAGACCGACGCCCTGCTCGACAGGCTGCAGTTCGCCGGGCACGCCGACGACATCGTGGCCAGCCTGCCGCTGGGATGGAAACAGAAGCTCGCCTTCTCGGTGAGCGTATTCCACGAACCGGAGGTCGTGTTCCTCGACGAACCGACGGGCGGTGTCGACCCGGCCACACGACGGCAGTTCTGGCGACTCATCTACGACGCCGCCGACCGGGGCATGACCGTCTTCGTGACCACCCACTACATGGACGAGGCCGAATACTGTGACCGCATCTCCATCATGGTCGACGGAAAGATACGCGCCATCGGCACCACCGACGAACTCAAGCGCCGCTTCGGACAGCCCGACATCGACAGCGTCTTCACCCTCCTCGCCCGACAATCACAACGCCAATGAAACCCTTCACCGCCTTTATCCTCAAAGAGACGCGCCACATCCTGCGCGACCGCCGCACCATGCTCATCCTCTTCGGCATGCCCGTCGTGATGATGCTGCTCTTCGGCTTTGCCATCTCCACCGACGTGCGCTGCATACGCACGGCCGTGGTACTCTCCGAGACCGACCACCGCACCGCCCGCATGACCGAGGCACTCGGCGCCAACTCCTACTTCGACATCGTAGCCGCCGTACCCACACCCGACGAGGCCAAACGGCTCGTGCGCAACCAGAAAGCCGACATCGCACTCGTCTTCCCGCACGGCTTTGCATCCGGAGAGGGCGACATACAGGTCATCGCCGACGGCAGCGACCCCAACATGGCACAGCTCTACACCAACTACGCCACGCAGATACTCGCCGCCCACGGACTGGCCGCCGACCCGGACAGGACTGCAACGGCCTCCGGCGCCGACTTCATCACCGCCTCGCTGCTCTACAACCCACAGATGCGCAGCTGCTACAACTTCGTGCCCGGCATCATGGGCATGCTCCTCATGCTCATCTGTGCCATGATGACGTCAGTGAGCATCGTGCGCGAGAAGGAGCGCGGCACGATGGAGGTGCTGCTGGCCAGTCCAGTACGCCCGCTGACCATCATCGCCGCCAAGGCCGTGCCCTACCTTGCGCTGGCCCTGGCCATACTCACGGCCATCCTGCTGCTCTCGAAGTACGTGCTGCTCGTGCCGCTGGCCGGCAGCGTAGGGTGGATATTCGCCGTGTCGGGACTGTACATCGTCGTGGCCCTGTCGCTCGGTCTGCTCATCAGCACCGTGGTGCGCACCCAACTGGCCGCCCTCCTGGCCTCGGCCATGATGCTCATCGTGCCGTGCATCATGCTCAGCGGCATGATGTTCCCCATAGAGAGCATGCCGCACATACTGCAGTACGTGTCGGCCGCCATGCCCCCGCGCTACTATATCTCGGCCATGCGCAAGCTCATGATCATGGGCGTCGACATCGACAAGGCCCTCCGCGAGACCGCCGTACTGGCCCTGATGGCCGGGCTGCTGCTCACGGGCGCACTCGCCAAGTTCAACAACCGTCTCGAATAACCCGTACCACAACCGCTACGCTATGCTGAAACATCTCATCGTCAAGGAGTTCCTGCAGATACGGCGCAACGCCTTCTTGCCGCGCCTCATCCTCCTGTTTCCCGTCGTGATCATGTGCGTCATGCCGTGGGTGGCCAACATGGAGGTGACCCACATCGCCGTCGACGTGGTCGACAACGACCGCTCGTCGTTCTCCACCCGCCTCACCTCCGCCGTCGCCGCCTCTCCCTACTTCACGCTCGCCAATGTGCGCTCGGCCTACGCCGAAGCTCTGGCCGACGTGGAACGGTCTGACGCCGACCTCATCTTGGAGATACCGCACGGAACGGAACGCCGCATGCTGCGCGGCGAGCAGCCGCAGATACGCATCGCCGCCAATGCCGTCAACGGCACCAAGGGCAGCATGGGGGCGTCATACATGTCCAGCGTGGTGACTGCGGCGGCCGCCCCCTCGGCCGCCAGCGTGCTGGAGAAGGCCAAGACCCTGTACCTGTACAATCCGCGGCTCGACTACAAGGTATTCATGATACCCTCGCTCATCGCCATCCTGGTGTTGCTCTTCTGCGGTTTTCTTCCGGCTCTGAATATTGTGGGTGAAAAGGAGAAAGGCACGATCGAGGCCATCAATGTCACGCCCGTAGGCAAGTGGACGTTCATCGTGTCCAAGCTCGTGCCCTACTGGATCATCGCCGCCGTCGTACTGACCGTCTGCCTCATCCTCTCATGGGCGGTGTACGGCATCACACCGGCCGGCAGCGTGGCGCTCGTCTATCTGCTGGCTATGCTGCTGGCCCTGGTCTTCAGCGGGCTCGGGCTGGTCATCTCCAACTACAATGACACGATGCAGCAGGCCGTCTTCGTGATGTGGTTCTGCGTGGTGTGCGCCATCCTGCTCAGCGGACTGTTCACCCCCGTGCGCTCCATGCCCCACTGGGCTTACCTGACGACCTATATCAACCCGATGCACTACTTCATCGACGCCGTGCGCACGGTGTTCGTGCGCGGCGGCGGTCTTGCATCCGTCGCCCACCAGGTGTTCGCCCTGGCCCTGTCGGCAGCGGTCATGTGCACGTGGGCGGTAGCCAGTTACCGGAAAAGCAGCTGAGCGTTTGGACACACCGTCCATACACCCATACAGCCAGGACACCGACGGTTGTCATTGTACCCCATTTTGACGGTTGTCATTGTACCCCACCAGCCCCGTAGGGGCGACATAATACAGGATAGGGCCTTGGCCCTATCTTCACGGATGTTTCGCAAACATTGCCCCTGTAACCTGAGTTCGGGATAAGAAACGTTGTCAAACTTAACATTTCTGATATTCAGCA
>CAVHOL010000072.1:0-13113 GCA_963637655.1 bacterium
AGTCGGGATGACAAGACTCGAACTTGCGACCTCACGCCCCCCAGACGCGTGCGCTAACCAACTGCGCTACATCCCGATTTTGTCTGCTCGGAAATATGTTCCTTTCCAAAAGCGGTGCAAAGATACACACATCTTTCGAGATACGCAAATCTATCCGGACTTTTTTCTGCTTTTTGGGCGATTTTTTCAAAAAACCGCCTTCTCATAGGGGAAAGAAGGCGGTTTTTGAAGTATTTGTCAGGTGATGTGTGTGCTCAGACGTGCAGGGTGAGCTCTACGGGACAGTGGTCGCTGCCGTAGATCTCGGTGTGTATCGCGGCACCTTCGAGACGGTCGGCGAGGCGTTCGGACATGAGAAAATAGTCGATGCGCCAGCCTGCGTTCTTCTCGCGGGCATGGAACCGGTAGGACCACCACGAGTAGACCACGTCTTCGGGATGGAGGGTGCGGAAGGTGTCGATGAAACCGCTGGAGAGCAGGGTGGTCATCTTCTGGCGTTCCTCGTCGGTGAAGCCTGCGTTGCGGCGGTTGGTCTTCGGGTTCTTGATGTCGATCTCCTCGTGGGCTACGTTGAGGTCGCCGCAGACGATGACCGGCTTTTCGCGGTCGAGCGACTGGAGGTAGTGCAGAAAATCGTCTTCCCACGTCATGCGGTAGTCGAGACGGCGCAGACCGTCCTGGGAGTTGGGCGTATAGACGGTGACGAGGAAGAAGTCGGGCATCTCGAGCGTGATGACGCGTCCTTCATGGTCATGGACGTCGACGCCCATGCCGTATCTCACGCTGATCGGGTGGTGCTTGGTGTAGATGGCTGTACCCGAGTAGCCTTTCTTGTCGGCATAGTTCCAGTACGACTCGTAGCCCGGGAAGGCCAGGTCGAGCTGTCCGGCCTGCATCTTGGTCTCCTGAAGGCAAAAAAAGTCGGCATCAAGGGTTCCGAAACTTTCTTCGAAACCCTTGCTGACACAGGCCCTAAGGCCGTTTACGTTCCATGAAATGAATTTCATACGCTTACTTGGCAGTGCAGGTCAGCATGGCGTTGCGGACATAGGTGCTCGAGATCTTGCTGGCCTCGTTAGCGCTGTCGACACAGATGGCGTAGAGCTGCATGTTGAACTCGAACGTGAGTGCGGCCTTTGTCCATGCGCCTCCGCAGTAGTTGGAGGTGAAGGCGAAGTAGAGCGTATGGTTGTTGCCGTCGTAGGTGACGGGCACTTCGATGACGTAGGGGTTGACATAGAACTGTACGCCGGATTCGACGATGAAGTTCTTGTTGGGGATGAAGAAGTAGGCCTTGATGTCTTTGGGCGATGCCTTGGAGATGGCTTCGCGGATGGCCAGGGCTTTGGTGGCTGCGGGGCTGTTGTCGCTTGCGGGCACGACGATGGCCGAATCGAGTTTGCTGACGGGGAACTGGCGGACGGTGATGGTAGAGTCGGTGCTCACCCGCCATGTGGTATAGGTGGAGTCGTACTTCTCGTATTGCTGTGCGTAGCTGGTCTTGGGGCGGTAGAAGCGTATCTTGCCGTTGTAGCTGCCTGCCATGGAGGCCATGGCCTGGTGGTACTCTTCTGCAGAGATGGTGTTGTTGTCGCTTTCGTCGCCGAGGCAGGCTGTCATCGTGCCCATGGTGGTGAGGGCGGCAAGGGCCAATAGGATGTAGTACTTGATGTGTTTCATTGTTTTGTTGTTTTGATATTTTGTTGTTGTATTGCCATATACATCATATATATAATGTAGGGCAAAGGGGAATCTTGCATGATGTACGGGATTTTTTCGTGCGGATTCCGGAATATGGCGTTTGTGTGGGGGGCAAGTCGTGAGACCTATATTCTTTTTGATTCTCCGCGCAGCAGATTCATGAATTCCTCGCGGGTCTTGGCCTGGTTGAAGGCACCGCTGAAGTCGCTTGTAGTGGTGATGGAGTTCTGCTTTTCCACGCCGCGCATCTGCATGCACATGTGCTTGGCTTCAATGACGACCATGACGCCGAGCGGATGGAGGGTGTTCTCGATGCAGTCCTTGATCTGTTGGGTCAGGCGCTCCTGCACCTGCAGCCGGTGGGAGTAGATGTCTACCACGCGTGCGATCTTGCTCAGTCCGGTGATGTAGCCGTTGGGGATGTAGGCGACATGGGCCTTGCCGTAGAAGGGGAGCATGTGGTGCTCGCACATGGAGAAGAAGTCGATGTCCTTGACGATGACCATCTGGTTGTATTTCTCGGCAAAGAGGGCGTCGGTGAGTACCTTGTGGGGGTCTTGGGTGTAGCCGCGGGTGAGTACCTGCATGGCTTTCGCCACCCGCATCGGTGTCTTCTGCAGTCCTTCGCGTCCGGCGTCTTCGCCGAGCAGCTGGAGAATGCTTTTGTAGTGGGCGGCGAGCTGGTCGAGACCTTCTCTGAATTCTGTTTCTGGCTTCATTGTGATGTATGTATGTCTTGGTGGAATGTCGCCTGTCAATAGGCGACGGTGATTTGTCCGCTGACGATGCAGGCTTGCTTGTAGCCGAGCTTCTGTACTTCACGGAGTACGTGGCTGGCTTCCTCGTAGGTACGGAAGTTTCCCATGCGGCAGATCCACCGCGGGGAGTAGAAATGTACGTATACGGGCTGGTTGGGGAAGGCGGCCTTGAGGTCGTTGCCTGCGCGCTGGGCCTTGAGCTTGTCTTCGCGGGAGTTGCCTCCGGCAAATACCTGTACGCGGTAGCCCTTGACCTTGTAGCTCCGGCGCATCACTTTGTGGCGGGTGTCTACGGCTGGCGCGTCCGTCTCAGTCTCGCTGCGGGGAGTTTCCGGTTTTGCGGCAGGCTTGTGTTCGGTGCCGGCGGGCTTGTGCTCCGTGCCGGCAGGCTTGTTTTCCGGCGTTGTCGTCTTGTGCTCCGGAGTAGTTGTCCTGTGCTCCGGGGTGGGGGATGGGGTTGTCGTCTTCTTGGTGGGGGTGACGTCCTGCCGTGTGGGGGCGGGCGTCGTCTTCTTGTTGTGCGACACGTCGGTGTTGTTCACCAATTCGTCAATGTCTGCACTTTGCTTGACAACGACGGTCGCCTGGCCGGGCTCTTTCTGTTGCAGGTGCTTGGTGTAGGTTTGTGCCATGCTTGTTGCAGTGGCGCAGCACAGGGCAATGGCGAGGATGACGGATTGACGCATAAGGTCTGTACTTTGGTTTGTGGTGGGTGTTGTGAAAAAACTCAATATGGAGACGTGACCAGGATCTGGTCGCGTCTCCATGTCAGTCGCCGGGTTGTGGCGTGTGTTTCTGTCGGTTTATTTCTGTCAGTTTATTTCTTCCAAGCGTCGATGATGCCCTTGAAGTCAGCGGTCTTCAGGGAAGCGCCGCCGATCAGGCCGCCGTCGATGTTGGGCTTGGAGAAGAGCTCGGGAGCGTTGCTGGCCTTGCAGCTTCCGCCGTAGAGGATGGTGGTGTCCTCGGCTGCTTCCTGTCCGTACTTCTCGGCTACGATGGAACGGATGTAGGCGAGCATCTCTTCTGCCTGGTCGGCAGTGGCGGTCTTGCCGGTACCGATGGCCCAGATGGGCTCGTAGGCGAGGATGATGTTCTTCCATGCCTCTGCGTCGAGGTGGAATACAGAACCGTCAAGCTCGGCCTTTACTACCTCGTTCTGCTTCTCTGCCTCGCGCTCTTCGAGTGTTTCGCCGCAGCAGAAGATGACCTTCAGGCCGTTGGCCAGGGCGAGCTCTACCTTCTCTTTGAGGATCTCTGCGGTCTCTCCGTAGTACTGGCGACGCTCGGAGTGGCCGAGGATGACGTACTGTGCGCCGGTGCTCTTGACCATCTCTGCAGACACCTCGCCGGTGTATGCGCCCTTGGCCTTGTCTGCGCAGTTCTCTGCACCGAGACCTACGACCTCAGCGTCGAGTACCTGTGCTACGGAAGCGAGGTGGATGAAGGGAGTGCAGATGATGACGCCGCAGTTGGGCTTGTCGGCTACCAGGGCCTCATTGATTTCTTTTGCGAGGGCTACGCCGTCTTGCAGGTTCATGTTCATTTTCCAGTTGCCTGCTACAATTTTCTTTCTCATTTTTCTTTTATGTTTAATGATTTGGTATATTTTGTTTCCGTTGCGTTTCTTTTTCAGCCATTTTGTCCAGGCCCAGATCCGGTCGGCGATGGTGAGGAGGGTGAGGGGGAGCACAAAGCCCAGCAGCAGTCTCACTATCTTGCGGGGGACGGAGTCGTCGGGTAGCTGTCCGATTTCGCTGTCCTCGAGCCGTCCGCTGACAGTGGACAGGTCGGGCAGGAGGTTGTGGCTCCACTTGCGGATGACGGTGCCGTCCTTGAGGAGTACGAGGCCGGGGTTGCTGCGTATGATGGTCTTGAGCGTTGTCTCGTCGGTGTTGCAGAAGGGGTAGTCTGCTCCTGTGATGTCTTTCCATCGTGCGATGGCCTTGTCGTCGCTGGCGGTCAGACAGTAGAACGGTATGCCGTGGTCGTGTGCGTATTCCGATATCTGGTCGATGTCGCCGAAATTGCTGTCGTCGGCGGTTTCGAGGTGGGGCGATATGAGCAGGAAGGTGTATCCCTTGTCGTCGAGCACCTCGTCGGTGATGTCGTCTCCGGTGTCGATTCTTGTGATGGAGAAGTCGTGTATGGGCGGCTCGTATCCTTTCTTGGTCTGTATGGTCTTGCTGTCAACGAATGTCCATGTGGAGTCGGGGTAATTGTCGATGGTGAACTCGCGGGTCTCGCCGCCCTTGCGCAGGGTGAACGTGGTCTCGAACTCGGGCGCTTCGGCGCCTACGGGTATTTCCATTCCCTGGCGGATGTTGGCGCCGGTGTGGTAGGGCCGGAAGTCGAACTTGGGCAGTGCGTACAGGCTGGCGAGACTGGTCAGGAGTACGAATATGGCCGTGTAGTTGATGACGATCCACTGGTTGGTGCGCGAGATGAGCCGCGGCATGCGCATGGGCCATACGCTCACGATGGCTGCGCAGACAAGCAGTACGATGTTCTTGGCGAGTGTCTGTCCGTTGGTCAGTATGATGGCGTCGCCGAAGCATCCGCAGTCTTTCACGCCGTCGGTGGCGTACAGCCATATGGTGACGGCGGTCATCACGGCCATTATGACAGCAGCGGCTTTGGAGGCCAGGCGGCGCTGGATGGCGAACAGCAGGGCGATGCCGAGCGTGAATTCTGCGGCTGACATGGCCACGGCCCCCGCGAGAAGTATCCAGTCGGGCAGGATGCCCGGCATAGACCAGGCGGTGAGGTAGTCGTTGATCTTGTAGAGCGTGCCCAGCGGGTCTACGGCCTTGACGTATCCGGAGAGGATGAACACCAGGGCGAGGATAAGACGGCAGAGGTTGACGAGCGCGCTTTTGACGTAGTTCATTGCTCCTCGTTTTCGGTGAGTTTGATGATGCCGAACATGGCGTAGTTGATGATGTCCATGTAGTTGGCGTCTATGCCTTCGGAGACGAGTGTGGCACCGTTGAGGTTTTCGATTTCCTTGACGCGTTGCAGCTTGGTGAGTATGAGGTCGGTGTAACTGCTGACGCGCATGGAACGCCATGCCTCGTCGTAGTCGTGGTTCTTGCGGAGCATCAGTGCCAGAGCCTCGCCTGCGTGGGTGTCGTAGAGGGCGAGCGCTTCGGCGGGTGTCATGTCGGCCTCGTCGACATAGCCGTGCTTGAGCTGTATCAGTCCGACGATGCCGTAGTTGACGAGGGCGATGAATTCCGGACGGATGCCTTCGTCTACATAGGCTTCTCCTTTTGTCTCAAGAGACCGTATGCGCTTGGCCTTGATGTACAGTTGGTCGGTCAGCGACGTGGGGCGGAGTATGCGCCACGATGCGCCGTAGTCGTGCAGTTTCTTGGCGAAGAGTGTACGGCACTCGTCCATTGCTGCGCGGAACTGTTCTTCTGTCTTTTTTGTGTCCATAAATCGGGTACAAAAATAGTCATTTCTTGTGAGATGAGCAAGAATAAGGATAAATAAGGTGGTAAACGAAAAAAGTTGGAACGGGGCTGTGCCTGTTCCAACTTGTATCTGTGCCGCACGGTGTGTGCTGTGTGCTTCTTATGCTTCTTCCTGCTCTTCTTCGGCTGTCTCTCCGGCGTTGGGCGAGAGGGTGGCCTCGAAGTCGGTGATGCCGCTCTTGACGAGGATGTTGTACCACTGGATGAGCTTCTTGATGTCGCTGTCGTGTACGCGGTCGCGGTCGTACTCGGGCAGTACGGCGGCGAAGAAGTCGTGGAGCTCTGCGGCGCTGCATTTCCTGTAGTTGAGCGAGCACTCCTTGGACTGCTCCTTCTCGCCGAGGCTCTTGAGCACTTTCCACAGGGGGATGTCCTCGGCGTCGGTGTACATGGCGATGTCGGCCAGGCTTGTCACGCGGTCGGATGCGAAGGCGGGCTGGCGGCGGTGGGTTTCATCGAGTGCTTCGACTATGAGGTTGGCTTTGCCGCGGGATACCAGTTTGTAGAGTCCGGGTTTGCCGGCGATAGAAAGTATTGTTTCCATTTTTTGCTTGTTGGTATTTGTTTTGTTGATGATTGCTGTTATCTGTCTGTCGAGGTCGTGCTGTCCGTCGTTGTGTATGACGAAGTCGCAGCGGCGCTCGGTCTCGCTTTGGGGCATCTGTGCGTCGATCCATGCTTCGGCCTTTTCGCGGCTGATGCGGTCGCGCTGCATGATGCGGCCGATGCGTACTTCGCGCGGGGCTGACACGCAGACGGTGCGGTCGAACGTCACGCGCTTGTCGAATCCGCTTTCGAAGAGGATGGCGCTCTCGAGCCATGACTGCCCTGAGGCTTCGAAGTCGGCGGCGACGGCGGGGTGTACGATGTCGTTGACGGCCTGTTTCTCCTTTTCCCCTGTGAGGATGTAGGTGGCGAGCACCCGCTTTTGCAGTTGGCCGTCCTTGTATACGTCGTCGCCCACAAGGTGGCGGAGACGGGTCTTGAGGCTTTCGGATGTGCGCATGAGCCGTTTGGCGGCGGCGTCGCAGTCGTATACGTCGATGCCTTTTGCATGCAACAGGTCGGCTACGTAGGACTTTCCGCTTCCGATGCCTCCGGTGATGGCTGTTTTCATTGCTGTTCTATCAGGTAGTCTACCTGTCCGATTTCTACGTGTGCGTTGCGCACGCCGTGCGGTACGCTGCGCAGGGTGAGGCTGCATTTTTTGGATGGGTTGGCCACGATGTCGCGGTAGTCGACCACGACGGCAAACTGCTGCGGGTCGATGTCGCGGAAGGTGGCGGCGCCTACGTTGAACTTGACTTTCACGCGTGACGGGAAGGTGCGGAGCGTCTTGCCCTCGGGCATGCCGACGGCCTGTATGGGCACTTCTACGCTTTCCTCCGTGAGGATGTCCGGGTACAGGCCTATGCGCACTGACGTCGGGGTGGTCTTGACGCCCTTGATCTGTGCCAGGCGTACGGTGCTGACGATGGTGTCGGTGAACCCTTCGATGTGGAGCGGTTCGGTGCAGACGTAGCGTACACTGTCGAGGGTCTTCTTGCTGGCGTATATGGTGACGGTCTCGGGCCAGATGCGTGTCCGGGCCAGATAGTAGGTCTTGCTGGGCACGATGATGCCTTTCAGCCGTACGGGTACGACCTTCTTCTGTCCGAAGTTGAAGTAGAAGTCGAGTCTGTCGGGCTTGACGGCGGTAATGCGTGATATGCCGCCGAAGCGCTGGTTGGCCATCTTCTGCAGGTCGGCCGGAGGCACGACTCCGTATCCGGTCTGCGAATTGGCGTAGGTGGAGAAGTTGATCTTGATGGGCCGCACCTCATTGCCGAACATGTACATGGCCAGGACGAAGCCTTTGTCCTTGACGGTCACGCGTACGGTGTCTTCCATAGGGGTGGTGATGACGGCGTTCTCGGGTATGCCGGTGAGCTTGGCGGGGATGCATATTTCCTGCTCGTAGGTCTCGTTGAGGGTCATCATCAGCCAGAAGATGCTGCTCAAGGCGAGGAAAAACAAAAAAATCAGAAATTCCTTGTTGCACCAACTGAACAAGAATTTCCTGACGATTTTGTATATGTGCTTGATGTTGATAGTCATCCGCTCGGCTGCCCTTCTCTGCTTTTCCGGTATAGGCCGGTCCTGAGGCGTGCCTGTGCGGCGTGTCTTTCAGGGCCGGCCTATATAATATTATAATGTGTGTGTCTTTCCGAATTATGCCTTCTGTATCTGGCTTTCGGCGCTGGCGTAGATGTAGTTCTTGTCTACGGTGACTACGACGCCGCGTCCTACCTCTACCTCTGCGGTGTTGGTGGTGAGGTCTACGCGCTTCACGATGCCGTGGAGTCCGCCTGCGGTGACGACTTTCGTGCCTTCCTGGAGGGCGTTCTGGAATTTGCGTATCTCTTTTTGCTTCTTCTGCTGGGGACGTATCATGAAGAGCCACATGATGACGAACAGGATTACGATCATGAAGAGCATGGAGAATCCTCCGTTGCCGTTTGCTGCCTGTGCAGCCAAAATGGTAGTGTTCATTGTTTTTCTATTCTGTTACGGTTGTTGTTTCTTCTGTTGTGCCTTCTGCCTGCGCATTTTCCTCGGCCGTGCCGGTCTCGTTGCCGGACTTCTTGTCGACGTGCACGAACTTGGTCTTTTTCGAGCGTGGCTCTTCCATCGACTTGAAGAGCTTGCCGGTCTTGATGAGGTGGCGTGCGATGGAGTCGAGCATGCCGTTGATGTAGCCGCCGCTCTTGGGGGTGGAGTAGAGCTTGGCGAGCTCCACGTATTCGTTGATGCTCACGCTTACGGGGATGTTGGGGAAGGTGAGTATCTCGGCGAGGGCGATCTGCATGATGACCACGTCCATGTAGGCCAGGCGGGAGAAGTCCCAGTTGTGCGAGGCTTCGCTCATGTAGCGCTGGTACTGGTCGGCGTTGAGGATGGTGGCGCGGAACAGCTTGCGGGCGAAATCGCGGTCTTCCTCGTCTTTGTATTCGGGCAGGAGGTCCTGCTTCTGCTTGTTCTTGGGGTCGAAGCGCTTGATGGTCTTCAGCACGAAGGTGTCCACGACTTCCTTGTCGTCGTTCCAGTACAGGCTTTTCTCCTCGAGCAGGGCGTCGAGGTCGGCATTGTCTTGTATGAAGGTCTTGTAGATTTTGCGCCATACTTCGCGGTCGGCCTCGTAGGATTCGTTAGCGTCGGCCATGTAGTCCTGGTATATCTGGCTTTGCTCGATGGCGTTGCACAGCTTGCGCACTGACTCGATGTCGTCGGTCCACGACTGCTTCTGTGTTTCCATAAACTTGCAGAGCATCTTGTTCTCTTCAAGCTGTAGGGCGAATTTGTTGTCCGCGAACTTGGTCTGGGGCAGTTCTGTATCTTCGCGCTCGGCACGTTGCGTGTAGATCTCCACGCGATGGCGCTCCTCGCGTGTGATGGCGACGATCAGCTCGAGAAGGTAGTTGTAGAGGTCGTACGCCTTGGACAGACTGAAGAGAAGCTCCTTCTCTGCGCTGTCCATATTCTTGTTTCCGTTCTGATAGTATGCGTAGGTTAACTGGACTATCTTGATTCTTATCAGTTCGCGATTGATCATTTTCTTATAAGATAATGTCGTGTATTGTTTTCATCTGCAAAAATATAGAAAAAACGTATACCAACCAAGATTTGTATCCATGTTTTTAGGTTTTTTGGGGATAAACTTTGTGTATTCAGAATAAAAGCGGTAACTTTGCATCGCTTTTTTGAGCACATCCGTATCGAATGTTAAATCGTGTGATGGCGAATTAAGGCAACGTATTATAAAATCTTAATTTAGAGTAACACAACAATGAAGGAAATCGACGTTACAGGTCAGAAGCGAGTAGAGCTTGGAAAGAAGGCTACTAAAGCATTGAGAAAAGAAGGTCTTGTACCCTGCAACCTCTATGGTTTGGCACAGAAGGACGGCAAGCCCGAGGCATTGGCATTTGCCATTCCCGAGAAGGAAGTCCGCAAGATCGTCTACACTCCCCACATCTATGTCATCAACCTCATCATCGACGGTGAAAGCCACACTGCCATCCTGAAGGAACTGCAGTTCCATCCCGTGACAGACGCAGTGCTCCACATCGACTTCCTCGAGGTGAACGACCAGAAGCCTATCACCATCGGTATCCCCGTGAAGCTTGTCGGCCTGGCCCAGGGTGTCAAGGACGGTGGTCGCATGAACCTTTCCATCCGCAAGATCGCAGTTACCGCTCCCTACCAGCAGATTCCTGAGCACCTCGACGTAGACGTTACCAACCTCCACATCGGCAAGAGCATCAAGGTGGGCGAACTGAGCTTCGACGGCCTCGAGATCGCTACCAGCAAGGAAGTTATCGTCTGCACCATCAAGATGACACGTTCTGCCATGTCAGCCATGGCTGCTTCTGCAGAATAATCATGCAGACACAAGGGACTGGGTGTCGCGCATGCCGTCTTGCCTGTGCAGGATGCGCATGAGGCGCTTCTCCCCAACAATATTACGGCTTGCCATTGTCTTTCTGCAATCGGCAAGCCTTTTTTATAGATTCTACTTCATACGTACTTATACGCAATGGACAAATATCTGATAGTAGGGCTCGGAAATCCCGGCGACGAGTATGCCGGCACGCGCCACAATACCGGTTTTATGGTACTCGATGCCTTTGCGGCGTCCTGCGGCGTCACATTTGCCGACAAACGCTACGGGTATGTGGCTGAGACCTCGGTCAAGGGTCGCAAGATATTCCTGCTCAAGCCTACCACGTTTATGAACCTTAGCGGCAATGCCGTGCGCTATTGGCTGGAGAAGGAGCACATCGACCAGAGCCGTCTGCTCGTGGTGGTCGACGACCTGTCGCTGCCGCTCGGTGCCTTCCGTCTGAAGGGCAACGGCAGCAACGGCGGCCACAACGGGCTCGGACACATCCAGCAGCTTATCGGCCAGCAGTATGCGCGCCTTCGCATGGGCATCGGCAACGATTTTCCGCGCGGCGGACAGATCGACTGGGTACTCGGACAGTACAGCGCTGAAGACAAGGCTGTGCTGCAGCCTGCCATCGACACGGCGGTCGAGGTCGTCAAGAGTTTCGTGCTTGCAGGACTTGACATCACCATGAACGCCTATAACAAGAAGGGCAAGAAATAATATCCGCATGACAGCATGGCAACAGAAGAAGCAAGAATAGACAAATGGCTTTGGGCGGCGCGTATCTTCAAGACGCGCTCGCTGGCCGCAGATGCCTGCAAGAACAGCCGCGTGAGCGTCGGCGGGGCCACGGTGAAGCCGAGCCGCGTCGTCAAGATGGGCGATGTGGTGAGCGTCAAGAAGGCTCCCATCACGTATTCTTTCAAGGTGCTCAAGACCATCGAGCAGCGGGTGGGGGCCAAGATGATCCCCGAAATCTATGAGAATGTCACGGATGCCAAGCAGTACGAACTGCTTGAGATGAGCCGCATCAGCGGTTTTGTCGACCGTGCCCGCGGCACCGGCCGTCCCACCAAGAAAGAGCGGCGTGCCCTCGATGCCTTTGTCGAGCCGGCCATGTTCGGCTTCGACGAAGACGGGGAGTTCGACGACGAATAGTCCGCCCAAAAACCGATACCTCCGTATGATAGTGACCGTAGCGTGGATGGCTGCGCATTTCGACCGCTTCAATGCCGAATACTTCGACGCGCGTCTTCCGCGCCCGGAGTTTGTCCTGTCGCGTGCCCGTACACGTCTCGGGCAGATGTCGTGCAAGCGTTCCGCGCGGTGGGGGCGCGTGCATCTGTACGATTTCCGTATCGCCATGACCACTTATTATGACATGACCGAGCGTCAGGCGCAGAACGTCCTGTTGCACGAGATGATACACTATGTCATCACCTATACCGGCTTGAAGGATACCTCTCCGCACGGTCTTGTGTTCCGGGGCATGGCCGACAATCTCAACCGCAAGTACGGATGGAACATCCAGACGGCAACCTCGACCCGCGGGTGGAAGGTCAGCGGTGCAGTGCGCCAAAGGCAGCAGTCGGCTGTCAGGCGTCCGGTGCTTATGCTGGCTGTATGTATGGCCGACGGCAAGCACTATCTCTCGCGTGTCAATCCGCACTACGTCCGCAGCATCACGGCCCGGCTGAGGTCAGCCTCCGAAGTTTCCTCCTATCGCTGGTATACCACGGAGGATACCTTTTTTGACAGTTATCCCGAAGTGCGCAGTCTGCGCGGCCGCCGCATTTCCCGTTCCGATTTCGAACGTTTGGCGGCAATCCTGACGCCTGTGCAGGGCGAGGTGGATTGAATGCGGATGGTTACCACTTTTCGATTAGGGGGCTTACTTTTCAAAAAAACAAGTCGGAAGCACGATTTTTCTGGGCTTCGGGCATCAGATTTTTGTCTTTTTGAGTTTTACCGGACAGCAATAAATGCTAACATTCTTTTCAGAACACGACAAGACAAAATGTCATTCTGCATCTGTTCATGTAAATGCCAATGGTTTGTTGTTAGACTTTCCCAGCAAAACCACTGATACGAATTCAAGCGGTGTGAGTCGCCAATCCACAACGCGTCCTGCGAACGACTGCGCACAAAATTCCGTATAAGTAAGCAATAAGGAAAGCAAGAAAAATCCATTTATTCATATTCATCCATTAAACAGGCATTAAAACAACGTTGTGCCTGAGGTGGCTCACTATATCCGCTACCTTGCAGACGGTTGATGGTATTCCATTGGTCTTTCCAGTAATCTTTCAGTAGACGTTGAAAATTCAAGGGAGTCAAACGTTCATAACGCTTTGGCTGAAAACAGATGGCTGCTGTCTGACGCAACCGCTCGATACCAGTGGCAACAAACATAAACTCATTTTTACTTTCAGAAGCGGCCAATATGAGTCCTGGCAGACCTCCCAACTTCCATGGGCCATTATTATAAGGCAAGTCTAAAGTATACCATGCTGTCCAGGTTCGTCCCCGAAAAACACAAACTGCTTTATGGCATGGATAACCTATAATAAGGGTGTCACCATCGGCTGGCTCCCATGAAAGAGCAGGAATTGACTCCTCATAACAAAAGAAAAAATCATTATGCAAAATATCTGTATATGTGAGCATGTCTTTTTGTGGAATGTGCTTATAAACCTGAGTTCGGGATAAGAAAAGTGGTTTAAAAAGTTGGTAATCTCGATAATTT
>CAVHOL010000073.1:0-12689 GCA_963637655.1 bacterium
AGTCGAAATGGTATCAATACTGGCTTGACAACAAACTGTTCAGCAGCAAGCCCGACGGCCGCGAACCCTACACTATCGTCATTCCCCCGCCCAACGTGACCGGCGTGCTCCACATGGGCCACATGCTCAACAATACCATACAGGACATTCTCGTGCGCCGCGCCCGGATGGAGGGCAAGAACGCATGCTGGGTGCCCGGCACCGACCACGCCTCCATCGCCACCGAGGCGAAGGTGGTCAACCGCCTTGCCCAGCAGGGCATCAAGAAGTCTGACCTCACCCGCGAGGAATTCCTCAAGCACGCCTGGGACTGGACCCACGAGCACGGAGGCATCATCCTCAAGCAGCTCCGCCGCCTCGGTGCCAGCTGCGACTGGGACCGCACGGCGTTCACGATGGACGAGAAGCGCTCTGAGAGCGTCATCAAGGTATTCTGCGACCTCTACCGCAAGGGCCTCATCTACCGCGGCGCACGCATGGTCAACTGGGATCCGAAGGCGCAGACGGCCCTCTCCGACGAGGAAGTGATCTACAAGGACGAGCACTCCAAGCTCTACTACCTGAAATACCGCGTCGTAGAAAATGACTGCCAGCAGGTGGACGAGGGCAACGTCATGCACAAGGACGAGAAAGGCTACTACGCAGTCGTGGCCACCACACGTCCCGAGACCATCATGGGCGACACGGCCATGTGCATCAACCCCGACGACGTGAAGAACACCTGGCTCAAGGGCAAGCACGTCATCGTGCCTCTCGTAGGCCGCGAGATACCCGTCATCGAAGACGGATACGTCGACATCGAGTTCGGTACGGGATGTCTGAAGGTGACCCCCGCCCACGACATCAACGACCACGCCCTCGGCCTGAAGCACCACCTCGAGACCATCGACATCTTCAATGACAACGGCACCATCTCCGAGGCCGCCGGCATGTATGTCGGCATGGACCGTATGGATGTGCGCCGGCAGATAGAAGACGACCTCAAGGCCGCCGGACTCATGGAGAAGGTGGAAGACTACAACAACAAGGTAGGCTTCTCCGAGCGCACCAACGTGCCCATCGAACCGAAGCTCTCCACCCAGTGGTTCCTCTCCATGCAGCACTTCGCCGACGAGGCCCTCGCCCCCGTCATGAACGACGACATACAGTTCTACCCCGCCAAATACAAGAACACCTACCGCCACTGGCTGGAGAACATCAAGGACTGGTGTATATCGCGCCAACTGTGGTGGGGACACCGCATACCGGCCTACTACTTCACCGACGCCGAAGGCAAGCGCCAGTTTGTCGTGGCCGAGACCGCAGAGAAGGCCCTGGCCGAAGCACAGGCCGTCAACCCGGCCCTGACCGCCGACGGCCTGCAGCAGGACGAGGATGCCCTCGACACCTGGTTCTCCTCATGGCTGTGGCCCATCTCGCTCTTCGACGGCATCAACAATCCCGACAACGAGGAGATCAAGTACTACTACCCGACGGCCGACCTTGTCACCGGTCCCGACATCATCTTCTTCTGGGTGGCCCGCATGATCATGGCCGGCTATGAGTACCGCCACGAGATGCCCTTCCGCCACGTGTACTTCACCGGTATCGTGCGCGACAACCTGGGCCGCAAGATGTCGAAGCAGCTCGGCAACTCGCCCAACCCCCTCGACCTCATCGACAAGTACGGCGCCGACGGCGTGCGCATGGGCATGATGCTCTCCGCACCGGCCGGCAACGACATCCTCTTCGACGAGAGCCTCTGCGAGCAGGGACGCAACTTCAACAACAAGATATGGAACGCCTTCCGTCTCGTACAGGGATGGCAGACGGCCGACATCGAGCAGCCGCAGGCCAATGCCATCGCCGTGAAGTGGTTTGAGGCCAAGCTCCGCCAGACCAACGCCGAGGTAGACGACCTGTTCAAGAAATACCGCATCTCCGAGGCGCTCATGGCCGTATACAAGCTCTTCTGGGACGAGTTCTCCAGCTGGTATCTCGAGATGGTGAAGCCGGCCTACGGACAGCCCATCGACGCCACGACCTACGCCGCCACACAGAAGTTCTTCGAGACTCTGCTCAAGATGCTCCACCCCTTCATGCCCTTCATCACCGAAGAGCTCTGGCAGCACATCTACGACCGCAAAGACGGCGAGAGCATCATGCGCGACAAGCTCGAGGTGCCCGCACCGACCGCCGACGACGACCGTCTGGTGGCCGACATCGAGAGCGTGAAGCAGATCGTGGCTGGCGTGCGCACCGTACGCAACCAGAAGAACATCGCCAAGAAGGACGCCCTCACCCTGCAGGTGGTAGGCACCGACCGCCACGCCGGCTACGCCAGCGTCATCACCAAGATGGCCAACCTTGAGGCCATCACGGTCGTCCAGGAGAAGACCCCCACCGCCGCCGCATTCATGGTAGGCACCGACGAGTTTGCCGTACCTCTGGGCAACATGATCGACACCGAAGCCGAGATCGCCAAGATGGAGGCGCAGATCAAGCACCTCGAAGGCTTCCTGGCCGGCGTGAAGAAAAAGCTCTCCAACGAGAAGTTCGTCGCCAACGCCCCCGAAGCGGTCGTAGCCATAGAGCGCAAAAAGCAGAGCGACAGCGAAGAGAAGATCGCCGCCCTCAAGGAGTCGATCGCCGCGCTGAAGAACTGACGCACCACACCGAACAGTACTCCCCTCCTGCCGCCAACCGGCAGGAACGGGATCCCCCTCAACAGAAGTCGGCAAGACCGGGCAAGGCTCGTCGTCTTGCCGACTTTCCTTTTTCCCGCTCCGCCCCACCCTCCAGCCGTTCCTTTCCAACCCCACAACCGCCATGCTCCGCCTGCACAAAACCGCCCGCCACATCCTTTTGTCCATAGTCCTCGTCCTCACGACGGCCGCCTGCTCGCACGGCGATGCACCGGACAACGTGCCGCCCGCCGGAAGAACCATCCTCGTGTACTTCCCCTACTCCGGACCGACAAGCGACCTGTACAGTTTCTTCGCCGACAACATCCGCGCCATGGAGACCGCCGTCATACAAAAAGGCGGACTGGGCGACAACCGTCTGCTGCTGTTTGTCGCCAACGCTCCCCAAAGAGGTCTGACACCCGTCTGCGACTTGATGGAGATGAGGTACACCAACGGGAAATGTACGCGCGACACCCTGCAGCACATGGTCGGCTACGACTTTGCGTCGCCCGACGCCATCGCCGCCCTGCTGCGGCAGGTGACCGCCGTCGCCCCGGCCGACAAGTACGCCATGATCGTCGGCGGACACGGCGAGGGATGGCTGCCCGTCGCCTCGTCAGCCACGGTCTCGGCACGCTACTTCGGCGGTTCGCTGCCGCAGTACCAGATATCGGTGAGCGACTTTGCCAAGGGCGTGTCGGCCGCCGGCGTACACCTGCAGTACCTGCTGTTCGACGACTGCTACCTCTCGTGCATCGAAAACGTGTACGACCTGCGCCACACCACAGACTGGCTCATCGCCTCGACCAGCGAGATCATGGCCAAGGGCATGCCCTACGACCTCATCCTGCCCTACCTGCTGCAGGCGCAGCCCGACTACAAGAGCGTGGTGGAGCAGTTTCACGCCTTCTACCGCACCTACCGCATGCCCTACGGCACGATAGCCGCCACCGACTGCAGCAAGGCCGACATGATGGCCGACATGATGCGCACCGTCAACGCGGCCCACACCTTCGACACCAGCCTGCTGTCCGGACTGCAGGACCTCGACGCTGCCCACTGGACCCCAACCGTATACTTCGACTTCGGCGACTACGTGCAGCAGCTCTGCGGCAGCGACACGGCTGCCTGCAACGCCTTCCGGTCGCTGCTCGGCCAGATGGTGCCCTACAAGGCCGCCACCGACCTCATCTACTCTGAAGCCGGACGCAAGACCGTCGCCGTCACGTCATTCTCGGGCCTCGCCGTCTCCGACCCGTCGGAAAACCCGGCCGCCGCCACCGCCAAAAAGTGCACCGCCTGGTGGGCGGCCACCCACCAGTAGCACGCCCGCATCCCGCAAATCGGGCGGCGAACAGGCATACGGCATAGGCAACGGCAAAAAAAGACAGGGCAAATCCGCTGACTGTCAATTTATTTGTGTACCTTTGCCTACAATCCTATCCTCCTCACCGCGAGAGGGGTAAGAATACCTTGCATTCCTTTTGACACTCCGGCACACTTCAGGCCGGAACCATAGCAGAGAACAAACAATACTATACATCTAATCACCATTACAATGAAAAGATTTTCACTTTTCCTACTGCTCCTGCTCGTCTGCACGATAGCCGGCGCACGCAGCAAGTCAGTACAGACCAAAGCGACCCTGACCTGGCCCACGTTTGCCAGTTCAGCCGACGCCGACGGCACGTACTACCTCGTGAAGTTCAACCGCACCAAGCGCTGCATGAGCGTCGGCTCGTCTGACGACTGCATACGCCTCTACACCACGACCTCGGCCGACGACGGACGTCTGTGGAAACTGGTCGGCACGAAGGACAACTTCCAGTTTGTCAACAAGGAAGGCAAATACATCGTCATCAGTTCACAGTCGGTCTACACCAGCGAGGGCGGCACCAACCCCAACCCGCTCCGCGCCGGAACGACCGAGCAGAGCGGCGGCTTCAAGCTGGTCACCAGTTCGAACACCACCAACGGTGCCGGATTTGAGATCGTGGCCAACTCGAAAAGCGGAAACACCTACGTCAACATGTGGGGATCGCCCGTAGAAGGCAATACGCTGGGCTTCTGGCAGGCCGGCGACGAGAACAATGTCGTCACCTTCGAGGATCCCGCCGACATGGACATCACCGACTACAAGAGCACCGGCATCGAAAACTACGTGCCCGAGCATCCGCTCACACTGTGGTACACCGAGCCCGCCACCACCGCTACGCTCTATAGCGGCGGACAGGGCTACTCCAACTGGATGGAGTACTCGCTCCCCATCGGCGACGGACAGTTCGGCGCCAGCCTCTTCGGCGGCATGTTCAAGGACGAGATACAGTTCAACGAGAAGACCCTCTGGTCGGGCACCGCAGCCCAGTCGCCCTACGGCGGCAAGGGATACGGCAGATACGAGAACTTCGGTTCTGTCTTCGGCAAGGACCTGAGCGGGCTGTTCGGCACGACGGCCACCACCGCCGCCAAGGACTATGTACGCCAGCTCGACCTCACCACCGCCACCGGCAAGACCCAGTATACCAGCCAGAGCGGCGTGACCTTCACCCGCGAATATATCGCCTCCAATCCCGCACGCGTCGTGGCCGCCCACTACACGGCCAGCAAGAGCGGACAGATCAGCATGCGATTCACCATGGAACCGGGAGCGGCCCTCGACGTGGAACCCGCATACAGTGACGGCGAAGGCACATTCAGCGGCAAGCTCGACCTCGTAAGCTACAACGCACGCATGAGAGTGATACCCACCGGCGGCACCATGACCACCACCGACGAGGGCATTGAGGTGCGCGGCGCCGACGAGGTGCTCGTCATCCTGGCCGGAGGCACCGACTACGACGCCTACGCCCTCTCCTACATCTCTGACACCGACAACCTCGCGCTCACCATCTCCAACCGCATCGCCGCTGCCGCCGACAAGGGATGGGACGCTCTGCTCTCCGAGCATGTGGCCGACCACCAGAAATACTTTGCCCGCGTCGACTTCCAGCTCGAAGGCGCTAAGAACGACCAGCCCACCAACAAGCTCATCGACAACTACAACAGCGGCGCCGGCACCGACGCCCTCATGCTCGAACAGCTCTATTTCGCCTACGGACGCTACCTCGAAATCGCCTCTTCGCGCGGCGTAGACCTGCCCTCCAACCTGCAGGGCATCTGGAACAACATCACCCAGGCTGCCTGGAACGCCGACATCCACTCCAACATCAACGTACAGATGAACTACTGGCCGGCCGAGCCGACCAACCTCAGCGAGATGCACCTGCCCTTCCTGCACTATATCTGGAACGAGGCCGAAAACCACAACGAGTGGAAGACATGGGCCTCGCAGTCGGGACAGTCGCGCGGATGGACCTGCTACACGGAGAACAACATCTTCGGCGGCGTAAGCTCGTTCAAGACCAACTACGTCATCGCCAACGCATGGTACGCCACCCATCTCTGGCAACACTACCGCTACACGCTCGACAAGGAATACCTCAAGAAGGTGTTCCCCGCCATGCTCTCCGCATCGCAGTTCTGGATGGACCGCCTCACCCTGGCCTCCGACGGCACCTACGAGGCACCCAACGAGTGGTCGCCCGAGCACGGACCTGACTCACAGAACGGCGTAGCCCACGCCCAGCAGCTCGTATACGACCTCTTCAGCAACACGCTCGAAGCCATCGACGTGCTCGGCAGCGACGCCAACGTGACAAACGCTGACCTCACCACCCTCCGCGACCGTTTCTCCAAGCTCGACAACGGTCTCCACACCGAGACCTACTCTGGCAACTGGGGCACCGACCGCATCGCCGCCCAGAGCACCATCCTGCGCGAATGGAAGTACAGCACCTACACCGCCACGACCGAGGGCAAGGACCACCGCCACATGTCTCACCTGATGTGTCTCTACCCCTTCTCGCAGGTTCATCCCGGAACCGACCTCTTCAACGCTGCCGTCAACTCGCTGAAACTGCGCGGTGACGGCGCTACCGGATGGTCGATGGGATGGAAGATCAACCTCTGGGCACGCGCCCTCGACGGCGACCACGCCCATACCATCCTCACCAACGCCCTCGCCCACAGCAACGGCAACGCAGGCGTGTTCTACAACCTCTTCGACGCCCACGCTCCCTTCCAGATCGACGGCAACTTCGGTGCCTGCGCCGGTATGGCCGAAATGCTGCTGCAAAGCAACTCCGACACCATCCGCATACTTCCCGCCCTGCCCTCTGCATGGGCCAGCGGACACATCAGCGGACTCAAAGCCGTGAAGGACTTCACCGTCAGCACCGAGTGGAAGGACGGCAAGGCTACCCTCATCACCATCGTCAACAACCAGGGACAGACCATCCCCGTGCTCTACAAGTATCTCGGTGAGGCCACCGTATATGTCGACGGACAGAAGACCACTCTCCCTGTCGACGCCAACGGCACCGCTACCCTCTCCGGCAATCCCGGCACCACCTACGTGTTCGACTTCACCGGATCCTACACCGGTATACACCAGACTGCCGCTGCCTCAACACTCGGCATCAGCGTGCAGGGCCGCCACGTGAGCGTCAGCGGAAATGACGTGCAGCAGGTACGCGTACTCGACCTCAACGGCCGACTCGTCAAGCGCACCGCCCACACCTCGTTCACACTTGACGGCGCTGCCGGACACGCATTCGTCATCGAGGCCACCGACGCTGCCGGACACACCGCCACACAGAAGGTGGTACTGCAATAAGCAAAAGCAAGCAACGGTAAAGGACATCCCGTTCCGCCTGTCCCTTTACCTTTCTTAAGCAGATACTGCACCGACATCAAGTAGTACTGCACCGCATCAAGTAGGAGAAAAACGAAACGGTTTTTCTCCTACTTTCGTTTCCGGACGACTCCTTTTCGTTTCGGGTGAGACGAAAATCATGTTTTACACTCCCAGCCCCGTAGGGGCGACATAATACAGGATAGGGCCTCGGCCCTATCTCTGGACGGTTGCCGATAAACGAGCCCCTGTAGGGGGCGCATAATTAAACTTAAATACGGATGAATTATGCGCCCCCTACAGGGGCAGATGGTGTGCAATTGCGAGAAACGTAGGGGCACGCCCCTACGCTATATTATGTCACCCCTACGGGGTTAGGGATACAAAATAGCGTTTCGGGCGAGACGGTAATGCTATAATATTTGACCTATAGGCCTGCTATTTCTTCTGCGCAACGCCTATCAGATGTTATACAATGTTTTCTGTGGTTAAATACATTTAATTTATTGCGCATACAAACAACATCTGCGCAATTTCACGACAAAAACACACGAATTTGACCACTTTTTGTACATATAATATAGAGAGGCTTTCGAAATATAAAAATTTCCGTGGCTACTCTTGAAGTCGCAAGGCGGCTTCAATACACAAACTTATTAAACACTGGAGCGCTAATGAGACAACTGAAAATCGGCATCCGCATCACCACACGACTCTATGAGTCGCTTGACAAGTACCTCGTGGAGATCAGTCGCGAACCCCTATTGACCGTCGAGGAGGAGATAGAACTCGCCCGGAAAATACGGAAGGGAGGACAGGAGGGCATCCGCGCCAAGGACAAACTGGTAAGAGGCAACCTGCGCTTCGTCGTGTCTGTGGCAAAGCAGTACCAACACCAGGGACTTGACTTGATCGACCTGGTCAACGAGGGGAACATCGGACTGATAAAGGCAGCGGAAAAATTTGACGAGACACGCGGCTTCAAGTTTATCTCCTACGCCGTATGGTGGATCCGCCAAAGCATACTGCAGGCCATCGCGGAGCAGAGCCGTATCGTGCGTCTGCCGCTCAATCAGGTAGGAACGCTGAGCAAGATCCATGACGAGACCAACAGATTTGTGCAGGAATTCCAGCGCAAACCGTCGGTCGAGGAACTGGCCGAGATCATGGGGATTGACGAAAGCAAGATCGAGCAGACGATGAATGCCGACCACCGCCACACGAGCATCGATGCGCCGATGGGCAGCGAGTCCGACGACGGTGCCATGGTCGACATGATGGCGTCGGACGACGGTAGCCGTGCCGACAGCAATGCGGACTTCGACTCGATGTGCAGCGAACTGCACAGGGCGCTGGCCAACACGCTGAGCGAGCGCGAGCGCAAGATCATCTTCTACTGCTTCGGCATAGGTGGTACAGAGAAAGGACTGGAGGAAATCGGAGGTGAGCTCGGGCTGACCCGCGAGCGCGTGCGGCAAATACGAGAAAAGAGTCTGATCAAGCTGCGCGAAAGCGGCAACATGAAGATTCTCTCGAAATACTTGGGATAACGGTCCCGGCCCCGATGACGGCCGCCAGCCGGAAGAAACGAGAAGAGGATGCCGTCTCAGCGGTGACAAATCATGCACTGCAGAAATGGCATCCTCTGTATTTCGTGTACCGGCAATCCCGTCAACCGCCGCCACAAGGGATTCATCGTCAGAACGACACAGTAAAAGCAGCCCCCAGCACAAAACTGTTCATATTCTTCTTTTTCATTGAAGAATAGAAGTCACTGCCATAGGCATCAATGAAATCCTGATACAACACGGGGAAACCCTTTTTGGCAAAAGCGACGGGAGCATACTCCATCGTATAGCGCTTGCGCGTGAAGTCGTAGTCAGCAAAGACTTTCCACGAGAAATTATGCTTGTAGGCGTATGTCAGAGATATGCCCGTACCAAATTTCGTGGTGTTGTTGCCGCTGACCGTGAGATAGTCCCAGGTCTCATCGTAGGTGCCTGTAAATCCATAGGTATGTGTTCTGGAGTCTACCAGGTCGTAGCTCTCGCCTGCAAAGTGCGCATTGATGTCAAGGTCTTGTATGACACTTCGTCCTATGAGCAGTTTTGATCCGAGAGCAAGCCTTTTCGACAGCGGCAGGTTAAAGTACACGCCCGCGTCTGCCGTAAATTCCGTTATATGGTCAGACTCTATCGTGATTTCCCGAGTAGAAAAAAGGCGGTTGGGATCTATTCCGTTTGCTTCCATACCGTTTGCCCAATTATCCCAAAAACCGGTTTGCGCATAGGTCATGTCGCTCCAGCCCTTGATCGGCGAACTTTTGACTCTCAGACGGCCGCCGACGCCGAAATATTCGTTGATGAAATAGGCTCCTTCCGCTCCCACCACTGTAGCAGCGCTGAACTTCAGTTTCACGGATTCTATTTTCTCACCGCCGACAGACTGAAGATGCAGATCCTCGCCGGAGAACGACATGTCTCTTGTTCCAAGGCCGATACCCATGGAAATGCTGAAAAACGACGGGTGCCTGATGATGTCACTCGAACCGGGAAGGTCGTTGCGCCTCAAATGGCGTCCTTTGAAAATAAGGTCACTGAAACCGTAGGCCAGCTCGGTCGATATGATACCGATACCGGCTCCGGAAAGCACATCACTGACCCAATGGCGGTTGTTGAGCACCCGCATCACGCCCGTTGCGGTGGCGACGGTATATCCGGCGACAGAATACCACGGACTACGTGTCAGTCCGTACTCTTTGTGCAGGATGGTTGCACTGACAAAAGCGGTGGCCGTATGTCCGGAAGGCCAGGAGTTGCGCGACGACCCGTCGGGCCGCATCTCTTTGGCCGTATGCTTTATCGGATTGACGATGGCAGCCATGATGCCGTATGCCATAGCACTGCTTGCCAGGAAGCGCCAATGGTCACTGCGCCCCTTCACTCCGGCGAAATTCAGTCCTGCAGCGACTACCGCCGGGACGAACTGCGTATAATTGTCGATCTCATTATGGAAATTGGTGACAAGCCTTGCACGCGCATGCCCGCTTGCATAATTCTGTCTGAAACTTGCCTTTTCGCTCTTGGCTACAATTCCGGCAAGAAAGACAGGCACGCCGGCAAAAGTCATGTCGTCCATAAACCGGTAGGGTCTGATGCCGGAAGCATTGACACTTGTCGCATACGCACTGACCCTCACGCTGTCCGCCGGACTTGCCACAGCACAGGACACCATATCTGAAGGCTTGCTCAATCTGACATCGCCCATGCTCACCCTTAGCGCAAGCCCGGGACGATACCACGTATCGGATGAATAAATCTCGTCAGCCCATACATTATGGCAACCCATCGCAAGGATTGCCATTACGGCCATTACTTTTTTCATAATTTGCATCGTAGGTTGGTTCTATGAATTCCTGCCATTGACCACTTGTCGCAGTTATCCCCTTTTGGTTTGCAAAATTATATATATTATGTGAGTTTTCAAATATTTGTATAAAAAGATTGAGTCTATGTTGAGTAACGGAAGTATTACCCTCCGTTGATATAATATGCTATATCTATGAAGTTGCTGATATTCGTATATCCCCAAAAGGGAATGGATATTGGTAGAGTAACGGACAAAAAGATTGCTTCCATTCAAGCTAAAATCAACAGAAGACCGAGAGAGGAACTGAACTTCTCCACGCCAAAAGAAGAATTCTTCAAAGTTTATTCTTAATTTTGCACTTGCCGGTTGACTCTATATAACTTTTTCAAAAAAAATGATACGGCAAAAGCCCAGTTGCTGGGGGAAGTTGTATTGGTGATTTACAGTTGACAGTATGAAAAAAAGTACATTCTCTTTGATAGCAGTATTGTATGACAACCAAAAGGCAGGATTATACAATGATGTTTATTTCCCAATTATAAAATATACTATAGTAACTCTTTTTTATCAAAAAGATAAAAAAGAATATTATAGCGTTGATGATGTTTGTAGCTACATCAATCAAAATTTTGGACTGACGATTCCAGTTGTTGTTCTTAAGAAATCTATTGTTCATATATCTAACTTGGATAATAATTTTGATTTGGATGTATATGAAGATGGCGAAGAGTTTAAAATTAAAAAGGCTTGGGATTTCAAAGTCAACCAAGAGATAGAGGAGAAAATTTTCCATTTTGAAGAACAAGTAAGCTTATTGGAGGAAGAGTATTCTAAATATTTGAAAGTCCATCACTTTTCTCAGGATAAAAGTTTTATAGACTTTATTTCAGATAATACAGATGATGTCCTGGATTATTTGAAAGATAAAAATGTCTTAAAGGTTGATGAAAAGTATACGTCTATAGCTTTTTTCTTAGAACATTTGAAGGAAAAAGGTGATAGACTGTTTGAGGTGGCAAGCGACATATTTTGGGGATCTGTAATTGCGGGGTTCTTAAATAGGGATGAACAGGACATAAAAGATGTTGGTTCAATAGGAAAAACTGAGTATTTCTTAGATACTTCCTTAGTGTTAGGATTGCTAAAGTTGTCTTCTATGACGATAGAAAGATACGCCTTTGATTTGTACAAGTCTTTGAAGAATTCAAAGGTCATAATGAGAATTCACCCTATTACAGTTCATGAGATTAACAGTATATTGTTATCTGTAGAAAGGAATGGAGCTTTTCCTAATACGGACATATCTTTTGCCGTATCTACATATAACTATAAAAATTCTGACATTGCAGGTATAAGGGCAAATTTAATAGAACGATTGGATAAGATGTCTATTTCGCTCTTTCCAAATGTAAGTGCAGATTTTATATCTAAGACTATAAGTCAATATAAGGATAAAAGCATTATAAAGAGATTGGCTTCTTCTCGTGGTGATAGCATTGGAGAACATGATAGTTTTCGAGAAATCCATGATGTTTATATGCATGATTACATATTGGAACGTCGTGGTAAATTGATAAATTTTGACAATTGTTCATTTGTTACATTAAATAAGGATTTAATAGACTTTTATAGACAGGAAGATACTGCAAACAAGCATGTCTTTGTTCATCCTTATAAGTTGACCATGGAGCTATGGATGAGAGGTTGCTCTTCATCAGATTTAAAGGTTGCAGCTTTGACGGAATCTATTTCCCGTTGTTTCTTTTTAAACAATGTGGATATCCGAAATAAAATAGAGGCTTTGTCGAGATTTTATAATGAGAGTTTTCCTGATTATACCAAGAAAACTTTTGATACAATCCTTGTTGGATTATTTAGCCGTGATAGAGAATTGCTGAAATATTTGGATGAGTATCAAGAAA
>CAVHOL010000074.1:0-12366 GCA_963637655.1 bacterium
GGAAGAGTAGAATCTGCGGGTCTCGCCGAAGAACTGGAACTCCTGTCCGTACTCGAGCAGTGAGCGGTGTATACGGGCATTGTCCTTGCCGTCTTTCGACATTTCTTCGTAGATATCGTAGGAGGGCTTCATCTGTCCCCATCCGTTGTAGATACCCCAACCCTTGTTCTCGATGATGATGCCGGGGAACTCAGATCCGCCGGGGGTGTCACCGCCGGTACCTGCTATACCGAAGAGGTACTCCTTGTTCCAGAAGTTGGAGAAGTCTGACGAGAATACGTCATCATACTCGGTAGCGAGGTCACGGCCGTAGGTCTTCTCAAGCTCGTCGACCATAGCGATGACATTGTTCCACTGAGAGGCGTCCCATGTGGCCCAGTAAGCATAGACCTTGGCTTTGTAGGCGACGGCAGAAGCCTTGTGGGCACGGCCGCGGTCGTCGGCGCCGTACTCCTCGAACTTGGGCAGATACTTGACAGCATTGTCCATATCTTCGATGATGTACTTGTAGTTGTCCACTACAGAAGCCTGCTGCTTGGGGATGGAGTTGTCGTACTCTCCGGCAAAGTCCTCATAGCGCACGAAGGGCACACCCTGCTTGTCGGTACCGTAGCGGTAGGCGATGTAGAAGTGGGCGAAACCGCGCATGAAGTAGGCCTCGCCGAGCGAGCGGGTCTCTATGGAGGTCAGCGTAGTGGAAGCCTGCTTCTGCAGGAGCTTCTTGATGACCCAGTTGGCACGTGAGATGATGTTCATCAGATTGCTGTATGTGCTGCGCAGCGGACTCTCGTCACCGTTGTACTCGAATGTGGCGAGCGTATTGTAGCCGCGGGTACGTCCCCACA
The DNA here is from genome assembly GCA_963637655.1 of bacterium. Taxonomy (GTDB): domain Bacteria; phylum Bacteroidota; class Bacteroidia; order Bacteroidales; family Bacteroidaceae; genus Prevotella. Next base: position 846 of record CAVHOL010000074.1, read on the forward strand.
CGATGTCGCAGGCAGCGCCCTGCTCCCAGTAGATTTCACGGCCGAAAAGACCTTCCTGGTGGATGGGGGCGTAGAGCGCATCGACGGCGTCGATGGCTTGGTTGTCGTTGGAGAAATATTGCGTCGATGTCGAGGATCCCTCAGGCTGTACGTCGAGGAAGTCGCTACACGAACTCAGGAGCGCCAGAGAGACGACGGCTGTCAATATATGTTTTGTTTTCATAGCGTTTTTCTTGATTGGGTATTAATATGTGAGTTTCACTCCGAACGAGAAGGTGCGTGCCACCGGGTAGCGCATAGCATCCCATCCGCCGCACTCGGGGTCGATACCGGTGTAGTCGGTGATGGTGAAGAGGTTTTCACCGCTCACGTATACGCTCAGTCGGCTGTTGCGTGCGTTGAAGTGCTGGCACTTGCGGAGAAGCTTGGTGAGGTCGTAGGATACGGTCACGTTCTTCAGACGGAGGTAGGAGGCATTCTCCAGATACCAGTCGGAGGCAGTAGAGAAGTTGCCGTTGGGGTCGTTCTTCGACAGACGGGGGATGTTGGAGCCACGGTTGGTCTCGCTCCATGCGTCGAGGATACGGCTGTCGCGGTTGAAGCCGCCTTCCACGTCAGACAGGGTCATCGACTTGGCCACATTGAGAGCCTGTGCGCCGGCTACGCCCTGGAACATGGCTGAGAAGGAGAGGTCTTTCCATGTGAATCCGCCGGAGAGAGAGAAGGTCCACTTCGGGGTGGCGCTGCCGCAGTACTGACGGTCGTTGTCGTCGATGGTACCGTCGCCGTTGACATCGACAAACTTGAGGTCGCCGGCCTTGGCGTTGGGCTGTATGCGCTTGCCGTCCTTCTGGTAGGCAGCGGCTTCTTCGTCGCTCTGGAAGATACCGTCGGTTCTGATGAGATAGAAGGAGCCGAGAGGCTGTCCTTCAGCGTCCTGGTAGCAGTAGGGTATGAGACGGAAGCTGCCGTCGCCGGTCCATACGCCGGGATTGCCCTCAGAGTCTTTCACGCCGATGTCGCTCACCCAGTTTTTCAGCCAGGCCACGTTGCCGCCTACATAGTAGGAGAAGTTCTTGTTGACACGGTCGTTCCAGGTAGCGGAGAATTCGATACCGCGGTTGCGTACCTCGCCCTGGTTGACGAGCATGGCGTCGAGACCGATACTTCCGGGCCAATTCATGGACTGTGTCTGGATGAGGTTGTAGGTGCGCTTCTCAAACCAGTCGAGCTGCATGGCCAGACGGTCGTTGAACATGTTGAGGTCGAGACCGAGGTCAAACTGCTCTGAGGTTTCCCAGGTCAGATTGTTGTTGAGTGCGGTCTGGTTGTAGATGAAGGTGTTCCAGAGGGTGTTCTTCTCCACACCGTACTGAGCCTGCTCCTGCCAAGTCTTGAGAGCGAGCAGTGCAGACTTGTAGTTGTAGCCGATGGAACCGAGGTTGCCCACACGTCCCCATGATGCACGGAGCTTGAGGAGGGATACGGCGTCGGTCTTGGGGAAGAAGCTTTCGTTGGAGATCTTCCATGCTGCGGTCACGGCAGGGAAGTCGCCGTGGTTGTTCGACTTGGGCAGACGGCCGGCGTAGTCGCGGCGCCAGGAAGCGGTCACGAAGTAGCGGTCGTCAAACGAGTAGGCCAGACGGCCGATGAGCGATACGTTGGCGTCAGGACCTGTGAGGTAGTCGCTGCCCGATACCGATCCGGCGTAGGCGATGTACTGCAGATAGGCAGACTCGTCGGAGAAGGTCTTGCCGTCGAGCTCGAAGCCACGTACATTGTAGTGGTCGGCGGTGGTGGAGAGCAATGCACCTACGGTGTGCTTGCCGAAGGTATTGTCATAGGTCAGCGTGTTTTCTGTCTTCCACTGGTCTGTGCGATAGGTGTTTTCAGAGAGCGAGTTACTGCCGTTGGGCTTGCCCACCTCGTCGCGACGGGGAGTGAACTGCTTGCCGTGGTGGCTCTGCAGGTTGTAGGTGAAGCGGCTCACAAATTTGAGTCCGGGAATGACGTTGCCGATTTCGAGAGCGGTCGTCGACCAAGTGTCGCTGGTGCGGTTGAACAGGCTGTTTGCCGTCAGTGTACTGATCGGGTTGACGGCATCACCGTGTATATCGGCATAGTTGGAACCGTACTTGGCGATGTATGCGGGATCCTCGGTAGTGGTACCGCCAAATCCGCTGTTGGTGTACGGACTGTATACCGTAGCGCTTGCGGGCATGTAGATGGCCGAGAGTACGGCGCCCGTGTAGCCTGATGTGGTGTTGGTGGAGCGGTTCTCGGTGTTCTTCCATATGAAGTCTTCGGAGATGGACACCCACTTGTTGATCTGATACTTGCCGTTGTAGTGGAGGGCAAGGTTCTTGTTGTACGTGTTGACAAGGATACCCTCGTCATTGTCATAGGAGAAGGAGAGACGGTTGGTGAAGGTGTCGGAACCGGTATTGAGCGACACGTTGTGGCGCTGGTAGAAGGCGGTGCGGAACACCTCGTCCATCCAGTTGGTGCGGGTGGTGGCAATCCACGGGTTCTTCGTTGTGTCCCAACCTTCGGGCAGGCTCAGTCCGGCGGCAGCGTAGGAACGCTTGCGCATCTCGATCTCCTGCTCGGCGTTAAGCGGAGTGGGCAGGTTCATGGCGTTGCGTATGCCGACCATGCCGTCATATGATATGGAGGTAGCGCCCTTCTTGGCCTTCTTGGTGGTGACGAGCACTACGCCGCCGGCTCCCGACTGGGCACCGTAGATGGCGGCTGAGGCAGCGTCCTTGAGTACGACGATCGACTCGATGTCGTTGAGCGATGATATGGGAGCACCGGGCACACCGTCGACTACCCACAGCACATTGTCACCGTTCTGCGATCCTTGTCCGCGAATGACGATGTTGGGGCTCGATGTGGGGTCGCCGCCGCTTGACTGTACCGTGACGCCAGCCAACTGTCCCTGCAGCATGCCCTCGGTGGAGGTGACGGGGCGCACGGCCAGTTCGTCGACATTGCTGACCACGCCGACAGCGGCAGAGAGGTCTTTCTTCTTCGTTGCGGCACCGTAACCGATGGCTACCACTTCGTTGAGCATGTGGCTGTCATCTTCGAGAGATACGGTGATCTGTGAGCGTCCGTTTACCTTGATTGTCTTTTCGGCATATCCGATAGAGCTGATCTGCAGTTGGGCACCGGACTTCACATTGGCAGAGAATTTTCCGTCGATATCGGTCACTGCGACCACACCGCCTCCGACAACCTTCACGGTTGCGCCGACGACGGGCTGGCCTTTGGTATCAGTTACGACACCGCCCACTTTCATGGTACCTTGTTGTTGAACGAGAGTCTCGCCGCCTGCGACTGGTGTGCTGCCTGCATAGACGGACAAAGAAGAAAACGAAAGCACGGAGATGGCGGCTGCGCCAAGTGCTCTGCGTCTCCAACTTGAGTGCAAGTTGTTCTTTCCCATTTTTTTTGATTTTTAGTTTCGGCGACAGCCACAACGTACCGTCGCACCCAAAAGTTTGTTTTTCCTGTCATTGGATTGTCCGTCTTGCAGCCTTCCGGATACGTTATTTTTTATTAAGGGGCCGGCTGTTCTTACGGGCAATAGATGTTAACACGTTGCAAATATATATAAATTTATTGTTGTAACAAATATTTCCGCTTCGTTTTTATGCCTTTGCAATAGCGTTTTCACGGTTCTGTAACATGGTGCGCGTCATGTGTGCGCAAACAATGTTTTTACCCATGATTTTCCCCACACTGAACGCGACAATAAAGCCCGTGTCACTCTGTTGTGGCACGGGCTTCACTATGTCGTCTCCGGTGCACTGTCATTGACAGTCACCGCGGGTGAGCGGATCAGTATCCGGGGTTCTGCTTGAGAAGACCGCCGGCCTTGGTGATTTCAGATGACGGATAGGGGAATACCATCAAGTGGTCGTCGTACTTGGCCTTGTCGGTATAGTCTTCGTAGTAGCCGATGGTGAACTTGCCGTCGGGATTGTTACGGTCGGATACCCACTCCATCTCGCCGGTCTCCTCGTTCTTCACCTGCTTCTTGTAATTTCTTACGCGCGGGCGGGCATTGAGCTCTGCGTCGGCCAGATTCTTGATTTCGGCATTCTTGCTCAGATGCCAGCGCTTCAGGTCATAGAGGTGGTCGGTAAACTCGAAGGCCAGTTCGCAGCGACGCTCGTGATAGAGGTCCGTCCAGGTGGCGGTGCCGGTGATCGGCGTGAGGTGCGAGCGCTCGCGCAGCCTGTTGAGGTCAGCAGTAGCCTTGGCTGCTTCTCCCTTGGCGAGATAAGCCTCGGCACGGAACAGAAGGGTCTCGGCAAAGCGGATGAGCGGCACATTCACGCGCGCCGTCGGACAGTCGCCGTTGGTACCTACATATCCGGCATTTACAGCATCGGGGTGCTTGTACGGATCCATGTACTTGTTGATCTGGAAGCCGGCCTCGAGATTGGCGCTCGACCAAAAGCGGAGCGTGTCGCCGAAGTAGACAAATTTCTGTCCGTATTCAAGAATGCTGCGTACTAGACGGTCATTGCCTGCGCCGTCCTTTGCCATCTCCTCATAGATGTCGTACGAGGGCTTGTTCTGCCCCCATCCGTTGTAGATACCCCAACCTTGGTCGTCGAGTATCACGCCCGGGAATTCGCTGCCGCCATAGTTGGTACCGCCGTTGCCCGGTATGCCGAAGAGGTACTCCTTCGTCCAGTAGTTGCTGAAATCGCTGGAGAATATGGTAGCGAATGTCGGTGCGAGCCCGCGTCCGTAGTCATTCTCGAGAGCGTTGACTGCAGTGATGACGTTGTCCCATTGCGATGCGTCCCATGTAGCCCAGTAGGCATACACCTTCGCCTTGTAGGCAACGGCAGAAGCCTTGTGCGCACGGCCTCTCTCGTCTTCGGTGTAGGTCTCGAATCGGGGCAGATACTCGGTGGCCTTGTCCATGTCCTCGATGATGTACTTGAAGTTGTCGATGACAGAGGCCTGCTGCTTGGGGATGGAGTTGTCGTATTCGCCTTCGAAGTCTTCGTAGCGCACAAAGGGCACGCCCTGCTTGTCGGTACCGTAGCGGTAGGCCATGTAGAAGTGGGCGAAACCGCGCATGAAGTAGGCCTCGCCGAGCGAGCGGGTCTCGACGTCGGTGAGCGTCGTGCCGGCTTTCTTGGCAAGAAGTTTCTTGATGATCCAGTTGGCACGGGCCATGATTATGGTGAGTTTTTGGTAAGAACTCAGAAGCGGGCCTTCATCGCCGGTGTACTTCATTGTGGCGAGCGTAGAGAATCCGCGGCTCTTGCCCCATACCACATCGCAGGCTGCGCCCTGCTCCCAGAAGATGTCACGCCCCCAGAGCTGGTCGTCACGGCACAGCTCCTTGTAGAGACCATCGATGGCATCTACGGCCTGGCCGTCATTTTGGAAATAGTTGGTGGAAGTAGGTGTTCCCTCCGGCTGCACGTCGAGGAAATCGCTACATGAAGACAGCGTCAGCAATGTGAGCGCTGCTGCCATTATGATTGTCGTTTTCATAGCTAAATTCCTTTTTTGTTAGATTAGTAGGTAAGCTTCACACCGAACGAGAACGTACGGGAAACAGGGTAGCGCATGGTGTCGCGTCCGCCGCACTCGGGGTCGATGCCCGTGTAGTTGGTGATGGTGAACACATTCTCGCCGCTCACGTAGACACTCAGTCTTGAACCGCGGTCGCCGAGATGCTTCCATTGGCGGATGTAGCGCGTGAGGTCGTAACTTACCGTGAAGTTCTTCAGGCGCAGGTATGAGGCATTCTCCAGATACCAGTCAGATGCCGTCTTGAAATTGTTGTTGGGGTCGGTTCTTGACAGGCGGGGGATATCCGACGACTTGTTGGTCTCGCTCCATGCATTGAGGATGCGTGAGTCGTGGTTGGAGTTGCCGTCGATGTCGCTCAGCATGATGTATTTGGCCATGTTGGCACACTGCGCACCTGCCACACCCTGGAACATGGCAGACACAGAGAGGTCTTTCCATGTGAATCCGGCCGTGAGTGCGAAGGTGTACTTCGGTGTGGCGCTGCCACAGTACTGGCGGTCTTTGTCGTCGATCTTGCCGTCGTTGTTGGCATCGACAAACTTGAGGTCGCCGGCCTTGGCGTTGGGCTGTATACGCTGTCCGTCCTTGGTATATGCGGCAGCCTCTTCGTCGCTTTGGAAGATGCCGTCGGTCTTGACCAGGTAGTAGGAGCCGAGAGGCTGGCCCTCTGTATCTTGATAGATATAGGGCACCTGTCCGAAACCGCCGCCGCCGGTCCATACACCGGCATTGCCTTCGGAGTCTTTCACGCCGATGTCGCTCACCCAGTTTTTCAGCCATGCGAAGTTGCCGCTGACGAAGTATTTCCAGTCTTTGCCGATACGGTCATTCCAGCTGAAGGAGAACTCGAGGCCACGGTTGCGGATCTCGCCCATGTTCACGAGCATGGCATCGAGACCGATATTGGCGGTCCAGTTCATAGACTGGGTCTGGATAAGGTTGTAAGTGCGCTTCTCAAACCAGTCGAACTGCATGGCCAGACGGTCGCGGAACATGTTGATGTCGAGACCGAGGTCGAACTGCTCCGAGGTTTCCCAAGTCAGATTGTTATTGAGCGCACGGCTATAGCGGATGATGGTGTTGTAGAGTGTGCCTTTCTCCACACCGTAGAGGGCACCGCGGGTCTCGTTGTCCTTGCCGAGTGTCGGCGACTTGTAGTTGAAGGAGATGGAACCGAGGTTGCCTACGCGACCCCACGAGGCACGCAGCTTGAGGAAGGACACGACATCGTTCTTGGGGAAGAAACTTTCGTTGGAGATCTTCCATCCTGCCGTCACACCGGGGAAGTCGCCATGGTTGTTGGCTTTGGGCAGACGGCCGGCATAGTCGCGGCGCCAGGAAGCGGTCACGAAGTAGCGGTCGTCGTAGGAGTAAGCCAGACGGCCGATGAGCGACACGTTGGCATCGGGGCCGTCCAGACCGTCAGAGCCGGACACACGGCCTGCGTATGCGATATACCGCAGATAGGCAGACTCGTCAGAGAAATTCTCTCCCTGGAGGGCAAAATTGCGTGATGCATAGTGGTCGGCCGTGGTGGAGAGCAATGCGCCCACGGTGTGCTTGCCGAAGGTATTGTCATAGGTCAGCGTATTCTCCGTCTTCCACTGGTCTGTACGACTGGTTCTCTCCTGGAGCGTATTGTTCAGTTCGGGTTTTCCGACCTCGGTACGCATCGGCGTGAAACTCTTGTAGAAATAGCTTCCTACATTATAGGTGAAGCGGCTGGTGTATTTGAGACCGGGGAGGACGTTGGCCACTTCGAGCGTTGTCGTAGACCACACATCACTGGTGCGGTTGAAGACGTTCGACGATTCGAGCAGACTGACAGGATTGACCGTACCGTCGTGTATGCTGCTGTAGTTGGAACCGTACTTGGCGATGTACGCAGGATCTTCTGTCGTGGTACCGCCGTATCCTGTGCTGGTATACGGACTGTAGACCGTGGCACTTGAAGGCATGTACATGGCGCTGAGGATCACACCATACTCCTTCGATGTGGTATTGGCACTGCGGGCTTGGGTGTTCTTCCATACAAAGTCCTCGCTGACAGACACCCACTTGTTGATCTGGTACTTGCCGTTGTAGTGCAGCGTCAGGTTTTTGTTGAAGGTATTGATAAGTATACCCTGGTCGTCGTCAAACGAGAAGGAGACGCGGTTGGCCGTCTTCTCCGTACCCGTATTGAGAGCCACGGTATGGCGCTGGTAGAATGCGGTGCGAAAGATGGCGTCCATCCAGTTGGTGCGGGTCGTGGCAATCCACGGGTTCTTGGTCACGTCCCATCCGTCGGGCAGGGTCTGTCCGGCGGCTGCATACGAGCGCTTGCGCATCTCGATCTCCTGCTCGGCATTGAGCGGAGTGGGCAGGTTCATGGCATTGCGCATGCCGAACATGCCGTCGTACGATACGGATGTCTGGCCCTTCTTGGCTTTCTTGGTGGTGACGAGCACTACGCCACCGGCTCCCGACTGGGCACCGTAGATGGCGGCTGAGGCAGCGTCCTTGAGTACGACGATAGACTCGATTTCGTTGAGCGATGTGATGGGGCCGCCGGGAACACCGTCGACTACCCACAGCACGTTGTCACCGTTCTGCGATCCTTGCCCGCGGATGACAACGTTGGGCGTGCCGGTAGGGTCGCCGCCTTCTGACTGCACGGTCACACCGGCCAGCTGCCCTTGCAGCATGCCCTGGGTAGAGGTGACGGGACGTACGGCCAGCTCTTCTACATTGTTTACCACGCCGACAGCAGCCGAAAGGTCTTTTTTCTTGGTGGCGGCACCATAACCGACGGCTACCACCTCGTTGAGCATGTGGCTGTCATCTGCGAGTGTCACACTGATCTGCGAGCGGCCGCCCACCTTGACGGTTTTCTCAGTGTAACCAATAGAACTGAATTGCAGTTGGGCTCCAGATTTCACATTGGCCGTGAACTTACCGTTCATGTCAGTCACTGCCACCACGCCGCCGCCCACAACCTTGACGGTAGCGCCGACAATCGGTCCGCCGTTGGCATCAGTCACCGCACCGGATACCTTGACGGTACCCTGCTGTTGAACGAGTGTCTCTGCACCTGCGACAGGCGTACTGCCTGCGTAGACGGACAAAGAAGAAAACGACAGTACAGCAATGGCTGCCAAGCCAAATGCCCTGCGTTTCCAACCTGCTTGCAAGCTGTTCTTTCTCATAATCCTTAGTTTAGTAGTTTAACATCGGCGGCCAATAAGCCGTCATATTTCAAGATAGGTTTTCCATAGGGTCTATGATGTTCCGATTAAGACGATAGGTTAGTTTTTCCATAAACGATGGCCTTACGTCTTTCCCGCAAGTACATCAGTCTGTATAGTCGCAAATATACGATATATAACAATAGCCTGCAAATTTCAGGACGTGTTTTTGTGTTCTTGAAGTACGTTTTATTTATCGACAACAAACAAGCGGCACTGTGTGCGGGAACATCTCTTTTGCAATGATTTCCGGACACAGTGCCGCAACAATAAAATTACAAAAAAATCGGTGGATTTCGGCAGATAGTACTACCTTTGCATCCATAGCGGAGCCAATCAGAGAACCGCCATAACCTAAATACCGAAAAATAATATGTACAAAACCTTATTCCTATCCCTGGCCCTGGCCGTGTCGGCTTCTGCAGCGGCACAAACCGCAGCACGGATGAGCGACCTCACGGCTGAGCAAAAGTCGATGGCCGTCAAACTGAAACTCACGGGACAACTGAGCACCGCGGGAAATTCCGATTTCCGGCAACTCCGTGACCTCTGCTGGCAACTCCAAGAAGCCGACCTGGGCGAGGCTACATGCGACACCATACCCGACAACGCCTTCCACTCGCGCCACCATCTGCAACACGTCGTCCTGCCCAAGACCACAAAAGCGATCGGCGCACAAGCTTTCTTCGCCTGCGACCGTCTGACGGACATCACCATACCTTCGTCTGTAAAGACCATCGGCGCAGCCGCTTTCTCGGGCTGCAAGACACTGGCCACAGTCACTCTGGAGGGCGCCCCCCAACTCGACGAGTTCGCCTTTGCCCGTCTCACCGGCCTTCGTACCGTGCGGGTCAACTCCAAAGTACCGCCACGTGCCGCAGCATCGACTTTCTATGGTCTCGACCGCAACACAGTAAAACTCATCGTGCCCAAAGGGGCGGAGAAAGCCTATCGCAAGGCTACGGGATGGAGCATCTTCTTCACCGATCCACAACCGGGCAACGAGCACTGCGACCCGGCAGCCTGCCTCACCCCCGCACCGGCCGTACTCCATATAGACAACGGCCAAAAACCGCTCCAAGTCACCGCCCAGTGGGAAATAGTCTGCGACAAGGCCTGCGACAGCAACATCCGCCGCCATGCCCAGCGCATTCTCCACGAACGGTTGGGCAACGACGGTGACGTGCGGTACATGGACGGGAAACTGCGCTCCGTCACCCTTCTTCTCGCCATCGATCCTTCTGTAGCCGATGACGAGGGCTACACGCTCACGGTCACCGACAATGCGGTGAACATCAAAGGACGTACCACCGCTGGCGTATTCTACGGACTGATGACCCTCGACCAACTGCTGCGCGGAAGCGGCACATACCGTCATGTGGCTACCCTACCCCAACTCTCCATCACCGACCAGCCACGCACACATATCCGCGAACTGATGGTCGACCCGGCACGCACGTTCATCCCCTACGACGACCTCAAGGCCTTCGTCCCTGAGATGGCCCGATACAAACTCAATGCGCTGCACCTGCACCTTGTCGACGACCAGGCATGGCGCATCGAAATCAAGAAATACCCGCAGCTTACCGCCGAAGCCTCCTCACGCTGGGGACAAGACGACATGCTCTTCCCCATCAAGGGCTTCTACACACAGGAGCAGATGCGCGACCTCGTGAAGTACGCTGCCGAGTACCACGTAGAAGTGATACCCGAAATCGAAATGCCGGGGCACGAGGTGGCTGCCATCAGCGTGTTCCCAGAACTGACCTGCCACCAGCGCCAGGTTCCCGTGCGCACAACGTGCGGCGTGTCCAACCAACTGCTCTGTCCGGGCAATGAATTCACCTATGAGTTTCTTGGCAATGTGTTCCGCGAACTGGCCGACATCTTCCCTTCGCCCTACATCCATCTCGGCGGCGACGAGGCCGGCAATCCGCCGCTCGACTGCTGGACCGACTGCCCCAAGTGCCAGGCACTGAAACGGCAGTTGGGCATCAACACGACCGACCGGTCGGAAAACTGGCGTCTGCAGGGCTATCTCTTCGACCGGATGATCGACACGCTCCGCACAAAGTACGACAAGACCCCGATGTTCTGGTACGAGTCTGACTTCAAGAAGATACAACCGGGATGCATCACTTTCGCATGGCGCACAGGACAGACCCAGGAAGCACTCGACGCTGCCGTTGCCAACAACGCCCGCATCATGCTCTGCCCCGGCGACCACTGTTACTTCGACTACCCGATGGCCAAGGGCGATATGCCTGAAGTGAACTGGGGCATGCCGGCCACCTCTCTCAAGGACGCCTACGACCTCGATCCGGCATGGGGCATGGGCGAAACGTTTGAGAAGAACAATCTCTTCGGTGTGGCAGGCACACTGTGGAGCGAATGCATCAACACACCCGAACGTATCTCCTACCAGGCTTACCCGCGTGCCATAGCCCTCGCTGAAGTAGGATGGAGCACGGAGGCCAACAAGTCGTGGAACGGATTTCTCACCCGTCTCCGCCCCGCCCTCCAAGACATGATGAAGCGCGGTATACCGTTCTCCATGCGACTGGAAAAATAAGTCACCTGCAACCTCATCCGCCATAGGCCGTCACCAGCCTAAAAGATCCGGGAAGTCTGAGAAAAATCAGACTTCCCGGATTGCGTTTTTATGAAAGAACCCGTTGGCGGAATTAATTTAGTGCATACTTAATTCTGCCGATGGGTTTGTT
>CAVHOL010000075.1:0-11926 GCA_963637655.1 bacterium
TGCAAGGCGTTCACCACTGCCACAACCGGCAAGGTACGTCTTTGGGCAGCTGCAAGCAGCAACGACGGCAACGGCTCAAGCGACGATCAGGACAACAACGTAGCCTACGCCTACAAGGCGCTGCCTGCCATCACCGATAGCATCCCGACCACCTACGTTGAAGCTTCGCGGCTCATCAACGACGCCAACACCACGGCCTACGACGCTTCGGTAGTGGTATATGTTGACGACGCATCAAAAAAGCAGCTTACCTTCGGTATCTATGTCAACAGTGCCGACTCTACCGCCTGGACCTGCTTCGACAGCTTCGGCCTGCAGTACCTTGGCGACCCGAAGCATGACCTCGTGCTCGACGAGGACCAGACCAGCGGCGACTACATCAAGGCACAGGCCACTCCCGACGGCGAGACCCTGAAGACCAGCAACCTCTACCTGCACCGCACGATGAACGCCGGCAAGTGGAACTCGCTCGTGCTCCCCGTAGACCTCACCGTAGGACAGGTGAAGGCAGCCTTCGGCGACCAGGTGCGCATCTCGCAGTTCGACGGCGCTACCGACGAGACCCGCCCCGGTACCATCATCTTCAAGAAGATCAACGCCAGCCGCGACAACGACACCGAGATTGCCATCAAGGCCGGCGAGCTCTACCTCGTCAAGGTGGATGCCGACAAGACCATGCCTACTGGCCTCACGGCAAAGACCGTGACCGTGGATGGCAAAGAGGAAGTGAACATCACCAGCTACTACACCATCACCGGTGTCACCTTCAAGAAGGCAGCCGACGTGAAGGATGTGGACTACACCAAGAAGGTGGAAAGCAAGGAGGGCGCCGAGATCTACGGCGAAAGCCAGCAGATCAAGTTCGTGGGCACCTACGTCAAGCTCGGAGACCAAGAAACTGAAAAGATCCCCGCAAACTCCTACGTGCTCAACGGCAACAGCGAGGGCGGCACCGCCGGCGTATGGTACTTCCGCACCAAGACCACTCCGTCGAAGGGCTTCCGCGGATGGCTGCAGCGTGTAAACGCCCAGTCTGACGCAGACCTGACCTACGAGCTCGACGGCGTCACCGAGACCGTCAAGGGTTCCACCACCGGCATCGGCGAGATCGTGACCAGCCCCAGCGCCATCAGCGGCAACGTCTACAACCTCAATGGCCAGCTCGTGCGCCGCAACGCCACCTCACTCGAGGGTCTCGCTGCCGGCGTCTACGTAGCCAATGGCAAGAAATATGTAGTAAAATAAATATCACAACCACTAAACGAAAGGACAAACAACAATGAAGAAGACTTATATCCAGCCCTGCGTGGAGATCGTCATCCCCAACACCGAAAATCTCATGATCGCCAGCAGTATCCAGAACATCGAAGGCGAAACACAGACCGGTGTCGACGAGAACGACAAAGACGGCTTCGAAGCCGGCGGCAACGGCAACAACTACGGTTGGGAAGACGACAGCGAGTGGTAAAACGATAGAATATCGTGTCAACTGTAGTCACGGCGAACGTCGTCAATGATGATCCCGTACAACGGTGTGTCACCCGGTAGCCCCGTAGGGGCGACATAATACAGGATAGGGGCTCGCCCCTATCTCTATACGATGCACACAAAATTGCCCCTGTAGGGGGCGCATAATTCAACCGTCGAATTCTGCGCCTCGTACAGGGGCAATTTTTTGTTGTTTTCGCATGCCTCTTGCTGTGCGGTGGGACACCGCACCTACTACGGATTCAACCATCGAATTTTGCGCTCCGTACAGGGGCAATTTTTTTGTTGTTTGCGCATGCCTCTTTCCGTGCGGTGGAACACCGCACCTACTACGGATTCAACCATCGAATTCTGCGCTCCGTACAGGGGCAATTTTTTTGTTGTTTGCGCATGCCTCTTGCTGTGCGGTGGGACACCGCATCTACTATGAAAATGCATAGGACACCACCCTATTTTGTCTCCAATCGTACAAGGCCCTTGTACTGACACTACAAAGGCCTTGTACGGACGCTACAAAGGCCTTGTAGCAGCAGTACAAGGGCCTTGTAGCAATCGTACAGAGGCTTTGTACGATTACCAAGCGGCATTGCACATCTCAGCCCTGCAGGGGCGTAACGACCGCAGCCCAGGGTGAGCGGAGCGGCGACAGCCGCGAAGCGTAACCCTGGGTTTACAATTGTGCCATGCAAGGCTGGCCTACAGGGTCAGCACAACACCATGAAACCGTATATGTACGGCAAACGACAACGTTGCACTTCATCCCTGTTTGGTGGTTGTGGTGACCTTACAGGCCACACGTTCACCCACCATATGAAACCCAGGGTTACACCGTTTGCTGTCGCAAACGGCTCACCCTGGGCTGCGGTCGTTACGCCCCTGCAGGGCTGGTATATGTACCGTTCTCTTGCGTTGCGCTATCTATGGGCTGGTATATGTTCCGTTTTCTTCCGTTTCGCTATCAATGAGCCGTTATGAATACCGTTCTCTTGCGTTTCGCTATCCCCACGGTCGAAATGTCCACTTTACCCTCCTTTTTTCACATTATTATATATATAATACGCCCTTTTCCCCACGTGTGATGTATTATTGTCACCGTCTTCCCCGCTCATCGGTGTATGTCACCCATATCCGCTTACTTTCTGTCAAATTGTAACGAATTCTTGCCGTCTGTTTCCGCTTTCTCCAACCGAAAACGCATAAAATGTGCATTTTTACATACGGAGGGGCGAAAATCGGGTGAATTTTGTTAATTTACGTTTAATTTTGTATTCAAATCCGACCAACATTTGGTATACACACAGAATTCCGCTAATTTTGCAAACTGATTTTAATAAGTGTGAAAGAAATGGCTGCAAATTGTAATGTTTCGCAGCAGCTTCAAGGCTTCAATTTCGGTGTGGACGCACACAACATTTGTCAAAGCATCTTTGCAAGATAGGTATTGTACGATAAGGATACAAATTTATCATTATTATAATTTAACAAGAGAGAGATTTTATGAAAAAAAGACTGACAATGATTCTTGCCTGCCTTTTCCTTGCTGTGGGAATGGTTCTGGCACAGACGCGTGTCACGGGCCGTGTGACGTCCGCTGAGGACGGCGAGCCTGTAATCGGCGCATCGGTCAAGGTCCTCGGTACCAGCACCGGTACGATCACCAACGCCGACGGCGAGTTTGTTCTCAATGTAAAGCCGGGTACTCAGATCGAGATCACCTACCTCGGCATGCTCCCCAAGAAAATGAAGGCATCGGGCAAGATGAACATCGTGCTCGAGTCTGACAGCCATACGATCGGCGACGTTGTCGTTACCGGTTACGGTTCTGCCCGTAAGCTCGGTACCATCGCCGGATCTGTAGAGACCGTATCGGGCAAGACGCTCGAAAACCGTCCTGTCGCCAACATCGGTGACGCCATGCAGGGACAGGTGGCCGGTCTCCAGGTGTTCACCTCCTCCGGTGAGCCTTCCGCTACCGTGTCGATGAACATCCGCGGTATCACCTCCGTCAACGCTTCGACCACTCCTCTGTTCATCCTCGACGGATCGGAGATCTCCTCCAACACCTTCCTTTCGCTCAACCCGAACGACATCGAGTCGATGACCGTGCTTAAGGACGCCTCCGCCACCGCCATCTACGGTTCGCGTGCTGCCAACGGCGTTGTCGTGCTCACCACCAAGAAGGGTAAGTTCGGCGAGGCTCCCACCATCACCATCAGTGCACAGTACGGTATCTCCAAAATGACCGGCGACCGCACCGACCTGATGAACTCCGAGCAGTGGCTCAACTTCCAGGAGATGGTCAGCCCCGCACTTGCCAACAACGCCAACTTCCAGGCTGAGAAGGCCTACTACAAGAAGTACGGCATCAGCACCGACTGGACCAAGGAATTCTTCAGCGGCTCCGCTCCCACCTCGCAGATCGACGCCAGCGTGCGCGGCGGTTCGCAGAACGTGAACTACCTCCTCTCTTTCCAGCACTACACCGCATCGGGTATTCTCGACGACTCCAGCATGCGCCGCGAGAACTTCCGTGCCAACATCGAAGCCAAGATCACTCCTTGGATGAAGGTCGGATCGAACACCAACCTCTCGTTCACCAAGACCGCTACCACCGCTTTCGGTTCTACCGGCAACAGCGTATACAACAAGACCTACGCTGCCCACGTCTATATCCCTATCGAAACCCGTTACGAGATCAAGGGTCTTAACACCAGCGACTATGCCAACAGTACCTTCGACGGCTACGGTGACGAGAAGATCTACTTCGACTCCATGGGCTTCTACAACCCCTACTTCGTATCCAGAATACAGCCTGTCTCCAACAGCCGTATCCGTATCAACGAGAATGCCTTTGTCAACATCAACCCGCTCAAGGGTCTGAACCTCCGTTCCGCCCTCGGTCTTGATGCCAATGACCTGATGTACAAGTACACTTGCTACAACACCCTCGACTCCGATCCCACCGTGTTCCCCACCGGCGCTTCCCGCCGTGCAACCTCACGCAACTACCGCTGGACGGTGACCAACACCATCGAGTACAAGTTTGATATTGCCAAGGACCACCAGTTCACCGCCCTCGTCGGCCAGGAGTCTATGGTAGAGAAGACCGACGCTTTCGGTATCTATGCCCAGGGTCTCACCGACAACCGTCTGACCCTCCCCTCTGCCGGTACCACATGGCAGCCCTACTCTGTAGGCATCTCCGAGGAAGTGCGCAACTCTTGGTTCGGTATGCTCAACTACGGCTACGCCGACAAGTACTTCGTAGACCTCTCCATCCGTCGTGACGGTTCTTCACTCTTCGGTGCCAACAACCGTTGGGCTACCTTCGGCGCTGCAGCCTTGATGTGGAACGTCACTTCAGAGAAGTTCATGCAGAGCACCCGCTCTTGGCTCAACGACCTGCAGTTCAAGATCAGCTACGGTTCTACCGGTAACTCCGGCATCGACCCCTATATGGCACTCGGTCTCGTAGGACAGGGCGGCACCTACAACAAACAGACCTCTACGGTCATCTCCAACCCCTCCAACCCCGACCTGACATGGGAGACCGTGAAGACCTTCAACGTGGCCTTGTCCGGTAAGGTAGCCAACCGCGTCACCTTCGACTTCGAGTACTACGACAAGCGCACCTCCGACATGTTGATGTCGATCCCCTACTCTTACACCACCGGTTTCTCGAGCGGCTGGGGCAACATCTCCGCCATGACCAACAACGGTTTCGACTTCACCGTCGGCGTAGACATCATCAAGAACAAGGACTGGTTCTGGAACGTGCGTGTCAACGGCAACTACAACCACAACGAGATCACCAAGCTCTACGAGGGCGCCGACTACTATACCATCTCCGGTACAGGTCTCCGTCTTGAGGTAGGCCACTCCTACGGTGAGTTCTACGATGTACGCTGGAGCCACGTCGATCCCCGCGACGGTCAGATCGTATGGCTCGACAAGAACGGCAACGAGACCAAGGTATACTCTGAGGACGACGCCGTATTCCTCGGCAAGTCTTACATCACTCCGTGGTCAGGCGGTCTTTCCACCACTCTGTCTTGGAAGGGCATCCAGCTCGACGTGCAGTTCACCGGCATGTTCGACCGCTACATCTACAACAACGAGCGCTACTTCACCGAGAACCCGGCCTTCGCTTCTTCCAGCAACCAGACCACCAAGATGCTCAACATGTGGATGAAGCCCGGCGATGTCACCGATATCGCAGCAGCCAACAGCGCCCGCCAGTTCGACTCCAGCTATCTGGAGAACTCCTCGTTCGTACGTCTGAAGTTCCTGCAGCTCTCTTACAGCTTCCCGAAGTCACTGCTCGATGCCACCCACTTCATCAAGGGTGCCCGCGTGTTCTTCGTAGGCCGCAACCTGCTGACCTTCACCAAGTACTCCGGATTCGATCCTGAGGTGAACGCCAACCTCACACTCGGTAACTATCCTAACACCCGTCAGTTCTCCGTTGGTGCAGAGTTGACATTCTAACATCCATTTACAATAGAGAGAATACAAATATGAAAAAAAGAAATATTCTGATATTGCTCGCTGCCGTAGCCGGACTTGCTTCATGCGACATGGACAAGATGCCTTACGACTCTATCCCCGACACGGAAGCACTCACCACCCCCACCGACTTCAGCAATATGCGTGAAGGTCTCTACACCGGTCTCCGCTCCATGGTAGGCGGCGACTACAGTGTGCAGACCATCCAGGGCGACGAGTTCAATGCCGTCAACGGTTTCTCCAACTCGCTCGGCGACGCCTACCGTTGGGACTTCACCAATACCTTCGGTTCCGCATCGAGCATCTACGGCAGCTACCAGACCCTGATCAACCGTGCCAACTTCCTCATCCAGGGATACGACAAGTGCGACATGAGCAACAAGGTGCTCTTCACCGACAAGGCTCTTGCCACCATCAAGGTCATCAAGGGCGAGGCCTTCTACACCCGCGCCTACTCCATTTACTATCTGGCCCAGTACTTCTGCGCCGACTATGAGGCAAGCACGGCCGATGCCGCCCACTCGGGCGTATCTTACCGTCTCGACTACAACCCCTCTTCAGACAAGTCTACCTATCCCGGCCGCAACACGCTCAACGAGACCGTGAAGCAGATCAAGGCCGACCTCGACAGTGCCGCTGTCTACCTGACCACTCCCGGTAGCGCCGGTTCTCCCCGTCTGACCGTAGACGCCATCACTGCCCTGCGTGCCCGTCTGGCCCTCTGGCAGGACGACTACGCTGCAGCAGCCCAGTACGCTACCGAGCTGATCAACAGCGGCAACTACTCGCTCTGCGAGGTAGACGCCGACATCGAGGACATGTGGCAGCAGGACGGCGCCCTGGAGAGCATCGTACAGTTTGCCGTAGCCTCCACCGAGAGCGCTTCGCAGCTGGGTGTACGCTACTTGCCGTACAGCACCAACGCCATCCCCGACTATATCCCGACCAAGAGCACTGTAGACCTCTTCTCCGATGATGACTTCCGCAAGTCTGTCTACTTCAAGAAGTCTACAATTACCACCAGCTCCGGTGCCACCGGCCAGGTGTACCTCTTCAACAAGTACATCGACCACACCCGCATATGGTCTGAGATCGGTTCGCAGAGCGAAAGCTACCGCTTCATGATCGAGCCCAAGATGTTCCGCATCGCAGAGATGTACCTCATCGCTGCCGAGGGTTACGCACAGGCCGGCGATCTGACCAACGCCAACAAGTACCTCAAGGAGCTCCAGGAGAACCGCTTCATGGAAATCGACTACCATGACTATACCTCTACCAACACCTTCATGGCCGAGCTCCGCAACGAGCGCGAGCGTGAGATGCTCGGTGAGGGTACCCGCCTGTTCGACCTCAAGCGCTGGCACATGGGCGTGAAGCGCGGCACACCGCAGCAGGAAGACCTCTGCAACCTGCCCGGAAGCACCACCACCACCGCTCTCGACAAGGTGTACGGCGATGCACGCATGGTATGGCCTATCCCCAAGGCTGAGACCGACGCCAACCCCAACGTGCAGCAGAACCCCGGCTACTAATCAAGTCCGCATTACGTAACAACAAAACAAGACCAGTCACATGAAATATATAAAACTGTTCATGCTCGTCCTCGCAGCCGGCCTCTTCGCCTCCTGCTCCGATGACGATGCGACGACCAACACCAACTCCGGTGTGACCGTGGAGTTCGAAAGCGCTACCATGTCTATCCGTGAGAACGCAGGCTACATCAACGTGCCTGTCAAAGTATCGGGTGCCCGCAACGGCAACGTGCGCTTCACCGTCACCACCGCTGAGGTGGGCAGCAACCCCGCCAAGGAGGATGTACACTACCTGGTGACCACCAAGAGCTACAACCTCAATGTCGATACCCTCAAGTCGAACACCGTCAACGTACAGGTGAAGATCGTCAACGACTCTGAGGAGAACGACGCCCGCCAGTTCTCTCTGACCATCGCTTCTGCCGAGGGTGCCACCGTCGGCAGCACCGCTACCGAGACCATCACCATTAACGATGACGACAGCTCGCTCTACGGCAAGTTCGCCGGCACATGGACACTCAGCGGTGTTCGCGAGACCTACTCCGGTTCTGAGTCCTTCTCGCAGGATGTCACCATCAGCACAGCCGTCGACGAGACAGAGTATGAGAAGTACCTCTATATGTCGGCTCCCGGTCTGATCGATATCGGTACCTCTCTTGACATCAACGCCAAGCTGGAGTATGCTTACAGCGAGAGCGTCAACGAGGGATCACTCGCCTTTGTCTGCGGTGAGACCATCTGTACCTACGGCGACACCTATGCTTGGGCGTTCTACACCGTGAGCGGCCAGAGCCTGAGCACAAACCCGCTGGTATCCGACTGGGAACTCGAGGACGGCAAGATACCTTCCGAGATATCCTTCGGCGACGGTGAGCTCTACTTCTACGGCGGCACGACCGGCAACCTGGGTACCTGGGCTGTCCTGTCTAATCTGAAACTGACAAAGAAGTAAAAATGCAGTTATTGTGAACCCCGCACGATACGTCTAATCCCAAAGCAGGTAGGCAAGACATCGCAATCTTCGGTGCCCTGTCTGCCTGTTTTGTTTTTTCTGATCTCACATCTGTAAGAACACGCCTTTATATATACGACAATGGAAATGAAAAAGAAAACAACACTGCTCGCCTCCATGCTTTTGGCCGCCGCCCTCACGACTGCATCGGCCAAACCGCGTACCGCCGCCCAGCTGCTCGGCGCCGCACGTCAGGTGCTCTCCGGCACAAGTCTCACCAAGTCGGTATCTGCACAAGACCTGCAGGTACTCCGTACCGAATCCCAACTCACCGTCATTGGCAGTGACCAGACCGGTTGCGCCATCATTGCCAATGACGATCAGTTCGACGCTGTGCTCGGCTATACCGACAAGCCCCTTACGGGCGATCCCGCACCGGGCTTCCTCTGGTGGATAGAGACCATGAACGCATCGCTCGAGAGCCAGCTCTCCGAGGGTGCAGTCGTCAAGGCCACCGCCTCCAACCGCAAGAACGAGAAGGTAGACGCGCTCATGACCACCACATGGAACCAGGGCACGCCCTACAACAACCTCTGCCCCCAGTATACCGTCAACAATGTCACCAAGCGCTACGTCACCGGATGTGTGGCCACAGCCATGGCACAGATCCTGGCCTACAACAAGTGGCCCGAGACCGGCAACAAGAGCATCTCGTACACCTACACCGACGATGTGACGGGCGAGATACTCCGTCTCACCGCCAACCCCGGCAAGACCACCTACGACTATGCCAACATGATCGACAACTATACGTCGGACAACTACAACGACGCCCAGGCCGCTGCTGTTTCTACCCTGATGTACCACTGCGGCCTCTCCGTCAAGATGCAGTACACCACGTCGGGCAGCGGATCGATGATCTATGACGCCTGCAGCGCCGTGCGCCGCTACTTCCGCTACAAGGACTACACGCCCTACTACTACCGCGACATCATGTCGACCACTGAGTGGATGAACCTCATCTACCGCGAGATCGACGATGCCTGCCCCGTGCTCTATGCCGGCGCCTCTTCGGGCGGCCACTGCTTCGTGTTCGACGGCTACAACGAGAAGGGCCAGGTACATGTCAACTGGGGATGGGGCGGTTCCAGCGACGGCTTCTTCACCGTATCCTCGCTCAACGGCTACACCTCGCAGCAGCAGATGGTGCTCATGCGCAAGCCTGACGACACCCGAGTCAACTTCTCCTACCGTTCGCTCTTCGGAGCCATGTCGTCTGTGACGATGGCCTTCCGCGTAGACCATATCAACGCTACGGGTGTGCTCTACAATTTCGATGTCGACGCCTTCACCGGCGATCTCGGCCTCATGGCCACCAACCTGTCGACCGGCGAAACTACAGCCCTCGGCACCGAGGCCCTCTCGTCTGTCACCCTCTTCAACGGTCTGAGTGCCGACCTCGACGGCGAGACATCCTCCCTGCCCGACGGTGAGTACCGCGTGTACTTCGCTACCAAGAGCAGCAAGGAGACCGACTGGCAGCCCATCCGCAGCTCCGACTCCTACCGCAACAGTTACCTCATGACCAAGAAGGGCGACGGCGTGTCGCTCACCGCCGAGAAGAGCAATGCCGGATGGATGACCGGTATCGGCGAAGTCAAGGTCAACAAGTCTGCCGCCGCCAACACCGTGCGCG
Source organism: bacterium (assembly GCA_963637655.1). Taxonomy (GTDB): domain Bacteria; phylum Bacteroidota; class Bacteroidia; order Bacteroidales; family Bacteroidaceae; genus Prevotella. Next base: position 10,175 of record CAVHOL010000075.1, read on the forward strand.
TGTACGACACCACCGGCCGTGAGGTCTACACCGCCCCCGCCGCCTCCTTCTCCCTCAACGACGTGCCCGCCTCCGGCCTGCTCATCGTCAAGCAGGGTGCCGAAAGCAAGAAGGTGGTCAAGGAGTAAACGCGAAGGTACAGTTAAGCCCCGTAGGGGCGACATAATATAGGATAGGGGCTTGCCCCTATCTCCGCCCATACCCACAAAAATTGCCCCTGTAGGGGGCGCATATTTCAACCCATGCGGAAATTGAATTATACGCCCCCTACAGGGGCAATGTTGTTGTGTCGCGGTTAAACGTAGGGGTGAACCCCTACGCTATATTATGTCGCCCCTACGGGGCTTTGCGTGCGCATCTCTTCCTACGGGGCTTTGCGTGCATCTTATTCCTCGCTGCGTCTACACATATTCGTCGCCCTTCTTCATCTGCACCTCGTTGACAAACTTGCGGACGAGGGCGGAGGAGTCTTCCTTGCGGCAGATGAGGAGCACGTTGTCTTTCTCGGCGACGATATATCCGTCGAGGCCGTGTATGACGGCCATGCGTCCCTTGGGCAGCTTGACGACATTGCCGCGGGCGTTGTCGAACATCACGTCGGAGTCGATGACCACGTTGTCGCCCTCGCCCTTGCTGCGTGCCTCGTAGAGGCTGTGCCAGGTGCCGAGGTCGGCCCATCCGAAGTTGCACTGCATGACGCAGGTGTTGTCGGCATGCTCGAGCACGCCGTAGTCGATGGAGAGGTTGGGGTAGGAGGGGAAGTTCTCGCGGATATAGGCGTTCTCAGCCTCGATGCTGTAGTCGGGGTGCTGCTTGTCGAAGTTGCGGAGCACCGAGGGCAGAATCTTCGAGAAGCAGGCGAAGCAGTGGCGGGCGTTGGCCAGGAAGAGGCCGGTGTTCCAGTAGAACTCGCCGCTCTCCATGAACATCCGGGCAAACTCGCGCTCGGGCTTCTCGGTGAACGACTGTATGGTGTACACGTCGCCCCCGGCCCGCTCGCCCATCTGTATGTATCCGTATCCCGGCTCGGGGCGTGTGGGCCTGATGCCGAGGGCGAGCATACGGTCGTTGTGGCTCACGAACTCCAGACCGCGGCGTATGTTGTCGGCGAAGGCCTGCTCGTCGTAGATGGCCTGGTCGGAGGGCGAGATGATGATGTTGGCTTCGGGGCAGAGGTGCACCACGCGGTGGGCGGCCCATGCTGCGGCGGGAGCGGTGTTGCGGTGTATCGGCTCCACCATGATGTTCTCCGGCGGCAGCTCCGGCAGCTGCTCCCTGACGAGGTCGGCGTAGGCGGCGTTGGTGTTGACGAGTATGTTTTTCGCGGGAATGATCTTGGCGAAGCGGTCGTAGGTCTGCTGGAGCTGTGTGCGTCCGCTTCCGAAGAAGTCGATGAACTGCTTGGGGCGCTGTTCGCGGCTGCAGGGCCACAGCCGGCGTCCCTTGCCGCCGGCCAGGATCACGCAGTAGTTGTTGTTGGTTGTTCCCATAGTATCGGTACGTAGTTGGTTGTAGGAGGACTTTTCAGTCCCCTTATCCTTACAACGCCGAAAGTACGAACTTATTCCCTTACGGCCAAGATTTTTATGTTTAATTTACGAATTTAGGGATTGTAAAGGAATTGACGGCGGGCTTTTAAGGAAAGATCAAACAAAAGAAAGTGTTCTCAAATTTGCGAACAATAAAAAAATTACTACTTTTGCATTATGCAAATAGAATTCGACAAAGAATATCTGCGTGAACTTTACCAAA
>CAVHOL010000076.1:0-11890 GCA_963637655.1 bacterium
CTATTGATAAAATATAAAGGATTATGGCAAAGAAATTTGAAATACGAAACAGCACAGCGGAATTCCTAATCTTTGTAGCAGAAGGTAAGGAAGACGGTGTGCAGGTTGTATATAAAGATGAGAATATCTGGTGTACCCAAAAGGCGATGGCTACACTTTTCGATGTTGGGATTCCTGCTATCAGCAAACATCTTACCCACATCTTTAGTGATGAAGAACTTGACAGAAATGTGGTTGTTTCCAAAATGGAAATAACCACTCAGCATGGTGCAATAGAAGGAAAAACGCAAACGAAAGCAACGGATTTCTATAATCTCGATGCCATTATAGCTGTTGGCTATCGTGTCAACTCTCGCCGTGCCACTCAGTTTCGCCAATGGTGCACCAATGTCCTACGTCAATATGCCATCCGGGGCTATGTAATCGACAAAAAGCGCATGGAGAACGGCTCGTTCATAGGCGTGGACTATTTCGAACAACTCTTGGAGGAGATACGAGAGATACGACTCTCTGAACGTAACTTCTATCAAAAGTTGACGGACATCTATGCTACGTCCATTGATTACAATAAAAATTCACCTACCACACGAGAGTTCTTCAAGAAGGTGCAAAACAAGATGCATTATGCCGTTCATGGGCATACGGCTGCTGAATTAATCGTGGAACGTGCCAACGCCGACAAAGAACACATGGGGCTGACCACATGGACAAAGGCTCCAGACGGCAAGATTATCAAGTCAGATGTGAGCGTGGCAAAGAATTATCTGAAAGAGAACGAGCTGCAGGCTCTCGGAAGATTGGTCAACGCCTATCTGGATATAGCCAAGGACATGGCAGAACGGCATATACCTATGACAATGGAAGACTGGGCCAAGCGCATTGACAAGTTCCTTGACGCCACCGAGAGGGAAATTCTGCAAGATACGGGACGCGTAACGGCTGAGTATGCAAAGGAGTTTGCAGAGACTGAGTTTGAGAAGTACCGTGTGATACAGGATAGATTGTTCCAGTCAGACTTTGATAAATTCAATGGCGAGTTGCCGTTTGACGATTCGGACAAAGGCCGATTAGAACAATCAGTCTTTTAGAGAATGTTTTGGTTTGAATAAGAACAAGAATAAGTCCTTGCATGGTACGTTTGTCGCACGAAAGGCAGAAAAACAGTCTGCAAATGAGAGAAATAAGGATTTCCCATCGTCATTGTGGAGACAAAAGCGTACCTTTACAACCAAAACAAAGAAGTGCCGAAAAGAACATTTCGAGCAAAAGAGTTCTGGCCTTTATTTTCCAGTGGTTTTCACCCAAAAGACACCATTATGACCAAAAAGACACTGCTATCAGCCCTTCTCTCCATGACCCTTCTCTCGGCCATGGGGCAAGACATCACCCTACCCTCTCCCAGCAAAAGCCGCGGAGTAGACATCATGCAGGCTCTATCCGACCGGCAATCGGTACGCGAATGTACGGACAAGCCTCTCTCTACCGCCGACCTCGCCGACCTGCTTTGGGCCGCCAACGGCATCAACCGTCCCGACGGCAAGCGTACTGCCCCATCGGCCATGAACTGCCAGGATATCGACATCTACGCCGTCATGGCAGACGGCGCATACCGCTATGACGCCAAAGCCAACAAACTCACGCTCATAACCGCCGGCGACCACCGCTCCGCAGTCGCAGGCCGGCAGACTGGCGTGGCCACATTCCCCGTGATGCTTGTCCTCGTGTCAGACTTGTCGAAATTCAAGCACAAGGACGACCGCACCCAGCTCATCGCAGCCATGGACGCCGGATACGTGTCACAAAACATCTGCATATTCTGTGCAGCAGCAGGACTTGCCACTGTACCGCGCGCCACTATGGACGAACAGGAACTGCGCAAGGTACTGCAACTCACCGATGCACAGGTACCGCTGCTCAACAACCCCGTAGGCTACAGAAAATAATCCCGGCAGAACGCCCAGACACAAAGCAAAGAGGAACGGAATGGTACAGGCCGCAAAACACGGCGAGTCCACCCCGTTCCTCTTTGCTTTGTACAGAATATGCCCAGGCACTCTCGGTTTAGTCGTATTTTTGCAGTAACTTTGCAGAAAAGAAACGTATACACAAGAAATGATTTCAGTAGAAGGACTAAAAGTGGAGTTCGGTGTAAAACCGTTGTTCAGCAATGCCAGCTTTGTCGTCAACGACCACGACCGCGTGGCACTCGTCGGCAAAAACGGCGCAGGCAAATCGACATTGCTGAAGATACTTTACGGCCTGCAACAGCCTACCTCCGGCACCGTAGCCATACCTACGGACACTACCATCGGCTACCTGCCGCAGGTGATGATACTGCAAGACGACACGACCGTGAAGGAAGAAGCACGCAAAGCATTCGCCGACAACACACGACTCAAAGAAAAGATAGACGACCTCAACCGGCAGCTCGCCGAGCGCACCGACTACGAAAGCGACAGTTACGCCGCCCTCGTGGAGAAGTTCACCCAAGAACACGAACGCTACATGATGCTCGGCGGCGAAAACTATGAGGCAGAAATAGAGCGCACCCTGACCGGACTCGGATTCGAACGCAAGGACTTCGACCGGCCTACATCCGAATTCAGCGGCGGATGGCGCATGCGTATCGAGCTGGCCAAGATACTTCTCCGCAAACCCGACGTGCTGCTGCTCGACGAGCCGACCAACCACCTCGACATCGAGAGCATCGAGTGGCTCGAACGCTTTCTGCAACAGAGCGCCAAGGCCGTACTGCTCGTCAGCCACGACCGTGCCTTCATCAACAACGCCACCAACCGTACCATGGAAATATCCTGCGGACAGGTGATCGACTACAAGGTGAAGTATGACGAGTACCTGAAACTGCGCGCCGAACGCCGCGAACAGCAAATGCGCGCCTATGAAAACCAGCAGAAAGAGATTGCCGACATCAAGGCCTTCATCGAGCGGTTCCGCTACCAAGCCACCAAAGCCGTGCAGGTACAGAGCCGCATCAAGCAACTGGCCAAGATCGTACCCATCGAAGTAGACGAGGTAGACAATTCGGCCATGCACCTGAAATTTCCGCCCTGCCTGCGCAGCGGCGACTACCCCTTCATCTGCGACAACGTGCGCAAAGACTACGGCGAGCACACGGTCTTCGACCATGTGACACTGACCATCAAGCGCGGCGAGAAAGTGGCCTTCGTCGGCAAAAACGGAGAGGGAAAATCCACACTCGTCAAGTGCATCATGGGCGAAATACCCTATACCGGAAAACTGAAAATCGGACACAACGTAGAGATAGGATATTTCGCACAAAACCAGGCCCAACTGCTCGACGGCGAACTGACCGTGTTCGACACGATCGACCGCGTGGCCAAGGGCGAAATACGCCTGAAAATCAAAAACATCCTTGGAGCGTTCATGTTCGGCGGCGAAGCCTCCGACAAATATGTCAAGGTGCTGAGCGGCGGCGAACGCAGCCGTCTGGCCATGATCAAACTGCTGCTCGAACCGGTCAACCTACTCATCCTCGACGAGCCGACCAACCACCTCGACATCCCCTCAAAGGAAGTGCTCAAAGAAGCCATCAAAGCCTTCGACGGCACGGCCATCATCGTCAGCCACGACCGCGAATTCCTCGACGGACTCGTAACCAAGGTCTACGAGTTCGGCGGCGGACAAGTGAAGGAACATCTCGGCGGCATCTACGAGTTCTTGCGCCAGCACGACATAGACTCACTCGACAGTCTCGGACGCAACAAGACTGAAGATGCACCGGTCGCCAGTACGCCGGCATCCGCCGCCCAACCGGCCCCGGCCGGAAAAGCAAGTTACGCAGAACACAAGGAACAGCAGAAAAAGATACGCAAGGCCGAAAAAGCTGTCAAGGATTCGGAAAACAAGATCGAATCTATGGAGAAACGCCTCAAGGAACTCGACACCATACTGTGCACACCCGAGGGCGCGTCCGACATGGAACTCATCACCGAATACACGTCCACAAAAAAGGCGCTCGACGAGGAAGTAGGGCGATGGGAAACACTCTCCGAGGAACTCGAAAACCTGAAAAGCCTGGCACAATAGCACGACATATACATCAATAACCAATATACAACACCATCATGAACATGAAAAGTATCATCCCGATGATGGCCTTTGCAGCCATGCCCCTGATGGGCGCAGCCCAAAGTCCATACCATTCGGGCATAGACATGACCAACCTCGACCAAAGTGTGAAACCCGGAGAGGACTTCTACCAGTACGCCTGCGGAGGCTGGATGAAGAAGAACCCGCTGCCCGCCGCCTACTCCAGATACGGCAGTTTTGAAGTGCTCATCGAGAACAACAACCGGCGTATCAACACCATTCTCACCGATCTGCTCAAAGGAACGTACGCCAACGGTAGCGTCGAGCAGAAACTGGGCGACTTCTACAAACTGGCCATGGACTCCGTACGCCGCAACCGGGAGGGCGTCAAACCGCTGCTGCCCCTGCTCCGCGAAATGGACCATGCCAAGACCGTCAATGCCCTGCAGGACATACAACGCAAGTACGCCGCCTTCGGTTACGGCCTGCCGATGTCTGCCATGTTCGGTGCAGACGAGAAGAATTCGTCAATGAACATCCTCAACGTATACCAGGGCGGCATCACACTGGGACAGAAGGAATACTATCTTGACAGCGACGAGGCCACGACAAAGATACGCGAGGCATACAAGGCATTTGTCGTACGCATGTTCCGTCTCTTCGGCTATAGCGAAAGCCAGGCACAGACCGACATGGAACACATCCTCAAGATTGAGACCGCACTGGCCAAGGTCAGCAAGAGCCAAACCGAACTGCGCGATGTAGAGGCCAACTACAACAAGGTGAGCCGTACCGACTTCGAGACCCGTTACCCTCACCTGCAGCTGACCAGATTCCTCAATGCTGAAGGCGTGGCTACAGAAACCTTCCCCGACATGATTGTCGGCCAGCCCGACTTCGTGGCCGGAGCTGACCGCCTGTTCGGCAGTCTGACCGCCGCCGAACTGCGTGCATACATGCAGTGGGACGCCATCCTGATGGCCGCCAACTACCTCAGCGACGAGGTAGGCGATACCTACTTCGACTTCTTCGGAAAGACCCTGCGCGGACGCAAGGAAGACTATCCGAGATGGAAACGCGCCACCAATCAGGTAGAAAGCCAGATGGGTGAAGCCCTGGGCCGCATCTTCGTGGAAAAATACTTCCCCGCAGCTGCCAAGGAGCGTATGGAGAAACTTGTCAAGAACCTCCAGGTCTCACTCACCGAACGCATCAAGGCACAGACCTGGATGAGTGACACCACAAAGGAAGCCGCCATAGAGAAGCTCAATGCCTTCTACGTGAAGATAGGTTACCCCAACACTTGGCAAGACATCAGCGGACTGACCATTGACCCGAAAAAGAGTTACTACGAAAACGTAATGGCCTGCTACCGATTCAGAGACCAGGATGCCATCAACCGCCATGCCGGAAAGCCTGTCGACCGCGACGAATGGCTGATGACACCGCAAACCGTGAATGCCTACTACAATCCGACAACCAACGAGATCTGTTTCCCTGCCGGAATACTCCAGCTGCCCTTCTTCGACATGACGGCTGACGACGCCTTCAACTATGGAGCCATCGGTGTCGTGATAGGCCACGAGATGACACACGGATTCGACGACCAAGGCCGCCACTACGACAAGAACGGCAACATGACCGACTGGTGGACAGCGTCGGATGCCGACAATTTCACGGCACGCACCGGCCGCTATGCAGACTTCTTCTCTGCCATAAAGGTCCTTCCCGACCTCAATGCCAACGGACGGCTCACCCTCGGCGAGAACCTTGCCGACCACGGTGGACTTGAGGTGGCATTCAACGCACTGAAAAACGCGACCAAAGACGCTCCCCTGCCGACTGTTGACGGTCTGACCCCCGAACAGCGCTTCTTCCTTGCTTACGCCGGCGTATGGGCCAACAGCATCACAGAGGCTGAAATCCGCAACCGCACAAAGAGCGACCCCCACTCGTTGGGCAAATGGCGCGTCAACGGTGCCGTACCCCATATCAAAGCGTGGTATGAGGCATTCGGCATAACACCGGCCGACAAGATGTACCTCAACGAGACCGACCGTCTGCAGTTGTGGTGATCGGCAGAGCAACGGCACGTCTCTGACACCACCACGGTCTACAGACCGTCGTCACAAACCACAATAAAAAAGGCGCACCGCCAAGTGAATGACTTCACTGGCGGCGCGCCTTTTTCTTGTCCTATGCTTTACAGCATCACTTGCCTTGCATCTTGCGCAGCAAAGCATCGACCTCCTCAAACTCCTTTCCCATATTGAGATTGAGATATATCGTATAGAGCGGAAGTCCCCAACGGTCGGTCTGAGCGGGTGACAACTGGCGGTAACGCTGAAGATAAGGCAGTGCTTTAGAATAGTAGTCCAACATCACGGAGCGCTGCGCCTTCGTGAGTTTTGTGCGTCCGTCCAAGGCCACTCCCTGATTGTAGTACGCAAGTCCGGCATTGAGGTAAGCGTCGGCCAGACTGTCATTGGCTGCAATCAGACTGTCGCAGATGGAGATACACTCTGCGTATTTACCCTGCGCCAACAGTACGCTGCTCATGGCAAATCTGAACATCACGCTACTGCCGTCTACACGAAGGGCTTTCTCGCATAGCGTGCGGGCCTCTGCTACAAAACCATGCCCGAAATAGTAGTCGAACAGATGGGGAAAGAAATAGATGGAATGCGGAAAACTCCCAAAGCCTTCCTGAAGCGTGGCAAGCACTGCCGCGGTATCAGACTTCAGCTTATAGGTCTCGGCTACATATTGGTACAGTGTTTCCAGATGGACAGTGTCCTTTCGGGCCAGGTCTACATAGCGCAAAGCCCTGTCACTGTCCTGCAGTTTGTATCCGCAATACACGGCATAGAAGGCCGCCTGCGGCATAAGCCGGTCGGTCTGCAGATACTGGTAGCCGGAAAACAACGGCTGCGACTGGCAATCGATGTATGTATGGAAAAAATCGTATGATGCGGAATAATCCTGTTTGCGCATGAAATACAGACCGCCGTTATACAAATTGGGGCGATAGAGATTGAGATACTCGGCGTGCTTCTTGCGGTACTTCAGGCGCACGCGTCCGGCCTCGTCGGGCTGCATGTCGAGCGAGTCAAGCCCTTCAAGTACACCATACATGCGATAGGCTGCCTTCAGCAACTGTGCGGTGTCAGCAGTGTGATGGAGGTACATCTCCTCATTGGTCTTGTCGTATTGCTTCTTGACCGCGTCAAAAAGCACAAGCCACACTTTCTCGTTGTTGCGGCACGCAGAGTCAGCCAACAACTGCCGCAAGGATGCTTCTGTCTCGGCCAATGAAGTACCGGCCTTGACGTTCGCCTTGGCCTTTGCCAACTCTTTTTTCTGTGCTTGCGCACCGGACAAAACGGCCAACAGAAGAACTGCAGTGAAAATCAAATTCTTGAACATATTATCCTGCGTCTACTTGTTTTAGGGGTCATGTTTTCGTACAGTATAGGACCACCAAAGGTCCCCTTTGAGGAAAAGGACTGTATGGCATTGCTCCACACAGTCCTTTTTGTATTCGTCAGGCCTTTCCTTATGGAGTACTTTTCTACAGACTACTGGGCCACCTCCTGAGTACGGGCGTCATTCTCGCCGTAGAGGTTGTAGTAGATGTTGTAGAGCAGGTATTTCCAGTTGGCACGCTCCTGGTTGGGGTCAAGCTGACGGGCCTTCTCCAGATAGCCGCAAGTTTCCTCAAGAATAGTCTTCTGCTTGGCAATGTCCTCTATTCCAGCAGCCTTGTTGTTGTTGCAGTATGCCATCCATGTGAGGATAAGAGCGTCGTCCTTGACTGCAGCGGCAGCCTTGAAATCGGCAATGGCCTCATCCCACTTGCTTGCCTGCATCTCCATCTGTCCCTTTGTGGCAAGAGCCATAAAGTCGTTGGGGTTGCTGGCAAGACGGGCAGATATCAACTGTGTCTGACGGTCGGTCTGGCCGAGGCTGCCGAGAAGAGAAACCAGGTTGGCGAAAAGGTTTTCGTTCTGGCTGTCGTTCTGATAGAGTTTTTCAAATTCAGACACACAAGCCACCGAGTCCTCGCGGGTCTTCATAGCCTGCTGCATGAGTACCATCTTCACGTTGAGGGCTTCCTTGTACGATGTAGTATCGGTGAGGGCGATGTCGATGTACTTGTTGGCAGCAGCGGCGTCCTTCTGCTGGTAAGCGAGTGTTCCGGCCACACGGGCTACCTCACCGAGATAAACATCGGGATTCTTTGTCTTGTCGATTTCAGCAAAGAGAGGTGCCGTGGCGGTCTCTACATAGAGACCGAAATACTTGAGGGCATTGGCGTTGTCATCAGCCTGAAGGGCATCCTGTCCTGCATTGACGAGATTGGCACGCAGATTCCACAGGCCGTCCTGGTTCTTCTTGTGGAACTTGGGAGATATCTTGCCCTTTGCGTTGGGCAGATTGTCATACTTGTCACACTCCATGGCATCGACAAGAGCCTTGGCAAGTGCCTCGTACATGCCGGCATTGTCGACGGGCTTGTCGCCCTTCTGCCCCATCTGGGCCATCACCTGGTTCTCCGAGATGATGCTGACTTCCTTGTCAACCTTTGACTTGGAAATCTCGACCAGTTTGTTGTAAGCCTTGGCCTTCTGCTCATCGTTGAGAGAAGAGAGGTTGCTCTGAACAAGAGCTGCAGCCTGGGAATAGTCCTTGCACTTGAGAATCTCCTTCAAGGCATCCTGGGCAAAGGCTGAGTTGGCAGCTACTGCCAACAGAGCCATCATCATAAATTTTTTCATATTGATAACTATTAATAAATGTTCTGTATCTGATGTACCGGTATTCTGAAGCCTTATTCCTCAATCTGAGTCTCGGACTCGGCCGCCGTCTCATCCGATGTCTGGTCTGCGGAAGAAGATTCCGGCAGGACTTCACTGGCAAGACCGCCATTTTCCTGCAGTTCACCTTGCGTCTTGGCCCACTGCGCACGGCTGTCTTCCTCTACAGAGGCTTCGAGATCGCTGCTCATCACCTTGCATACGCTGGCAATGACATCATTCTTCTTCGCGAGGTTGATGAGGCGTACACCCTGCGTGGCGCGTCCCATGACACGGCATTCGGCTACAGCCATACGGATAACGATACCGCTCTTGTTGATAATCATCAGGTCGTTCTTGTCGGTCACGTTCTTGATGGCCACCAGGCGGCCTGTCTTTTCCGTGATACTGAGTGTCTTCACACCCTTTGCACCGCGGTTGGTCTTGCGGTAGTCTTCTACCTGCGAACGTTTTCCATATCCGTTCTCGCTGACCACCATCACATTCTCAGTGGCTGCATCGTTGACAACGATCATGCCGACCACCTCGTCGTCGCCGTCGTCAAGCCGCATACCGCGGACACCGGTAGACACACGACCCATTGTACGGATGTCGCCCTCGTCGAAACGCACGGCACGGCCGTTGCGGTTGGCCAAGATCAGTTCGTTGTGACCGTTGGTCAGACGTACATCCACCACTTCGTCGCCCTCGGCGATGTTGATGGCGATAACACCGTTGGTACGCGGACGGGAATAGGCTTCGAGGCTGGTCTTCTTCACGGTACCGTTCTTGGTGGCGAAGATGACGTAGTGCGACTTGACAAACTCCTCGTCGTTGAGTCCGCGCAGACGGAGCATGGCATTGATGGAGTCGTCACCGTCGATATTGAGCATATTCTGAATGGCACGTCCCTTGAAATTCTTGTCTCCTTCGGGTATCTCGTAGCACTTCAGCCAGTAGCAACGGCCCTTCCGTGTGAAGAAGAGCATGGTCTGGTGCATGGTGGCAGGATAGATAAACTCGCTGAAGTCCTGCTCACGTGTACGTGTTCCCTTGGATCCGACACCGCCGCGCGACTGCTCGCGGAACTCGCTCAGCGGCGTGCGCTTGATATAGCCCAGATGACTCACTGTGATGACAACGGGATCGTTGGGATAGAAGTCTTCGGCATTGAACTCATGCTCATAAGGCTTGATCTCTGTACGGCGTGCATCATTGTACTTGTCCTTCACCTCAAGAAGCTCATCCTTCATCACCTTCTTGCAAAGTTCGGGATCGTCGAGAATAGACTGCAGATAGGCAATCTGCTTCTCCAGTTCCTCATACTCGGCATGCAGCTGGTCCATACGCAGGCCGGTGAGCTGAGACAGACGCATGTCGACAATAGCCTTCGACTGTATCTCGTCGAGCTCGAAACGGGTCTCCAGATTGCGCTGGGCCTCGGTCGGAGTCTTGCTGGCACGGATGATGTGTACCACCTCGTCGATGTTGTCGCAGGCGATGATGAGTCCTTCGAGGATATGGGCACGCTCACGTGCCTTGCGCAGATCAAACTTGGTGCGGCGGACGGTCACTTCGTGACGGTGCTCTACAAAGTAGTGCACGCAGTCTTTCAATGTGAGCAGACGCGGACGCCCCTTGACGAGAGCGATACAGTTGACAGAGAACGAACTCTGCATGGCTGTCATCTTGTAGAGTTTGTTGAGGATGACATTGGCATTGGCATCGCGCTTGACGTCGACTACGATACGCATACCCTGACGGCCAGACTCGTCATTGACATTGGAGATACCGTCCAAACGTCCTTCCTTGACCAGTTCGGCAATATTCTCCACCAGTTGCTGCTTGTTGACACCGTAAGGTATTTCTGTGACGACAATCTTGTCATGGGTGTCACCGCTTTCAATCTCTGATTTGGCACGCAGGACGATGCGTCCGCGACCGGTCTCGTAGGCGTCTTTCACACCCTGCAGACCATAGATATAGGCACCGGTCGGGAAATCGGGAGCCTTGATGTACTGCATCAGGCCGTCGGTATCGATGTCCGGATTGTCTATGTACGCACAGCAACCGTCGATGACCTCACCGAGATTGTGAGTGGGGATATTGGTTGCCATGCCGACAGCGATACCGTTTCCGCCGTTGACCAGCAGATTGGGGAGCTTGGTCGGCATGACCGAGGGTTCCTGCAGTGTATCGTCAAAGTTGTTGACCATGTCGACGGTATCCTTGTCGAGGTCGTCCATGACATGCTCACCCATCTTGGCAAGACGGCACTCGGTGTATCGCATGGCGGCCGGAGAGTCGCCGTCGATAGAACCGAAGTTTCCCTGGCCGTCGACAAGCGTGTAGCGCATGTTCCAGTCCTGTCCCATACGCACCAAGGCTCCGTATACGGAACTGTCGCCGTGGGGGTGATACTTACCGAGCACTTCACCGACAACGCGGGCACATTTCTTGTAGGCGTTGTTGCTAGTGTTTCCGATACCCAACATACCATAGAGTATACGGCGGTGTACGGGTTTGAAACCGTCACGCACATCGGGCAAGGCACGGGCTACGATGACCGACATACTATAGTCGATGTACGACGACCGCATCTCTTCCTCAATGTTGATTTTGATGATTCTGTCCTGATCTATTGTCTGATTTTCGTCCATTATATATGTTTGCTTTTGGCGTATTCCTGTTTTTCACGCCATCGGTTATTGTTTTCTGTACCGTGTGCGGCATTTCTTTCCAACGTATTTCCGCCGTTAAAAGACCGGACGGAAAGGCACTATCATGACCTAAGTCCGACAACGCCTTTTTCGGCAAAAATGCCCGCTAAGGCCATTTCCTTTCGTTGTAAGAGGTTTGCACCCTTTGTTTCAGCGTGTAAAAGTACAAAAAAACAACGAGACGATAAAACTTTTAATTCCTAAAAACAATTAAGGCGTGTTCTAAAAATCCCACGCATTATCAAATTTTATTTTGACGGGTATGCTCTTTGTGTCTTTTTGTTTTTATCCGGCATCTTTTTC
>CAVHOL010000077.1:0-11817 GCA_963637655.1 bacterium
GCATATCTCAAGTATTTTGACGAATTTTGTATAAAGGTTGTACATACGATGATTTAAACTTAATGGTTTGAGCATCACTAAGTTACTAAAAATCAACGATATGTGCAACTTTTTACTCATGTTTGTCAAATTAAATTAATTCCGCCAACGGGTTGAATTTAAGTATTGTTTCCGCCAAATATGTTGCGCCACTCTGCGTAAAATTAGAGTTTTCTGACGGCGTAACGCAAACTATAGATGTTGGTGCATTCATCCGAAAACATCCACATCCTCAGTATGACTCCTACTTAAAAGAAAAAAAATTCAAGAAGTTTAAGATAGAATTCGGGAATGTCGTGTGGGGAAAGAATTGGGATCTGATTTTTCCAATAGATAGACTATATGCAGGCACTTGCGAATAATACCTGCGAACAGAAAAGAATCGGTCAAGCAAAGAGCAGACACCTCGGGATTCGCCATTGCTTGACCGATTTTTAGAATCCCGTCGTAGAAACCGACAAACGCAAGTGAATTCGTATAAATGCCGTATAATTTTCTTGAATTTTTGTAAATACGCCTGCATTGTGTGAAAAAGTCGGGAAAAAACTTATAGGTTTTCTCGAAAAGTGCGTAACTTTGCGCATGACCGGTCTATACTGCGGCAGGCCAGACTACAATTTCTGTGTGCAAGTCAGAGTGAGAACTGCTCACCCATGCCGCCGGTATTGACCGAAAGTACATGGGTGAATGTACAATACAGTCATTTATATACAACAATCATTAATTCTCTAAAAGTTTCAACAAAATGGTAGGTAAAATCTTACAGGCCGTATTTGGACTTTTGCTTCTCGGCAGCCCCGTGGCCGCCCTTGCAGACGAGGCAGACGCCCAAGTGCTCGTGTTGAAGTTTGCAGATGCCAAGACCGCCAATTTCTATTTGGCCGACCAGCCCGTCATCACGTTCGACGACGGCAAGTTTGTCGTGACATCTGGAACCGCAGTAGCCGAGTACGCCCAAGCCGACGTGACGGAATACTACTTCGCCTCGGTGCCCACAGCCGTGCAAGACCATGCGGTCGGCACATTCTCTTTCAAGTACAACGACAATGCCCACGTGTATGTGTCGGGAACAAAGGCCGCCAAGGCTGCGCTCTATGATGTGAGCGGCAAGCTCGTTTCCACCGCAGCCGTCACCGACGGATCGGTCACGGTGAGCCTTGAGGGTTGCGCCCCCGGCGTCTATGTGCTCAGTCTTGAAAACGACCATTCATTCAAAATCATCAAAAAGTAAGAAATGAAAAGACCTTTACTCCTGGCGACACTCGCCCTCTCTCTGCTTGCCCTGCCTGCAGCGGCACAGAAGACCTTCACAAAGGCCCATGCATCGATGGCATCCGTCAAGAATGCCGTCAAGGCCAAGCCCGTCGCCGACGCACAGGCTACAACGCTCACCAGTGTCGTGGCCGCCTACTATACCAAAGCCAGCACCGGTGTGGTACTCGACAACTATTACCTCGTGCTCTCCGACAAGAGCGACGCTACCTACGATGACGCCCAGGGCTCCATCGACGCTACCGACGCCAAGGTCGTGACGCTCGACCTCTACGGACCCGCTACGGGCAGCACAGTCCTGCCCGAAGGCGAATATGTGGCCGACGGCAGCGTAGACGATGCCGAGCAGGTATACGATCCCGACTATTCCTTCGCCGACTACTACAATGCCAACGGCAAGAGCCTGAGCGATCCTCCCCTCATCAGCGGCAATATCGACGTGAAGAAAAATTCCGACGGTACCTATACCCTGACCTTCGCCGATGCAGAAGGCACGTCGTATACCTACACGGGCAACCTCTCGTTCTACGACCGCAACGGTTCGAACACCGTATATCCGCAGATCACGACTGATGTCAACACCACCTTCACCGGCGGTCTGGCCTTCTATCACGGCAACCTGATGGAGTCGAACACCGGCAACATCTACATCAACCTCTACGACTGCGACTTCGACGACTCTACGGGTGCGATGAACGAAAAGGGATTCGACCTCTCCATCTGTGCCTTCAACCGTCTCTTCGGCGATCCCGCACAGGCCAAGATCGTTCCCGGTACCTACACCGTAGCCCGCAACTTCCAGGTCAACACCTATTTCCCCGGCATGGAGATCGACTATAGCGGCGTCACCGTGCTGATGGGTACCTACATCAAGCAGCGCAAGGCCATGAGCGGTGCCGACTCCGACTATGCCTTTGGCTACATCACGGACGGTACCATCACCATCACAGACGGCGACGAGAGCGGTACCTACAACTTTGAAGTAGACTGCACCACCGACCGCGGCCACAAGATCAAGGGTACGGCCAAGAACATCTCAATCAACATCATCGATATGTCTGACGACGACACCAAGTCGGCCGTGTCCAACCTCGACCACGACGTGACCCTCGACCTCAGCTATATCAAGACTGCCCGCGCCTACTACACCGGCCGCCAGAACGGAGTCAACGTGTTTGTTGTCGACATCGGTTCGCCCAGCGGCAAGGACGGCAACGAGGGCGACCTCTTCAAGATGGAATTCCAGGCTTCTACCTCGGCCAGCGAACTGCCCGCAGGTACCTACGAACTGATGGAGGAAAACCATCTGTGGACCAACCTCTATGCCCCCTACAAACTGACCCAGGGCTATTTCGACAACTATGGCGAACTGATCGGTACGCGCTACTGGCACTTTGCCAAGGACCGCTACCAGGTGGTCGACACCTTCGCTTCGGTCATCACCGGCCGTGTGGGCGTAGAAGTGCTGGAGAACAAGGACTATAAGTTTACCATCGACTGTGCCGACGGCCGCGGATTCCTGATCCAGGGCGAGTGGACCGGTCCGCTGGAACTCAACTACGACACCGCTACCGCCATCGCATCCGTATCCGACGACAAGAAGGTCGGCATATACGTATCCGGTTCTACCGTCAGCGTGAGCGGAGCAGATGCCGACGACAAGATCAGCATCTATGCAGCCGACGGCCAGCTTGTAGCCGAGGGCAAGGGCAATGCGCCCATCAGTACCGGCACACTGGGCGGTGGACTCTACATCGTCAAGGTAGCCGACAAAGCAACAACTAAATTCGTGAAGAAATGAGAAAGACCGTAGCAACACTTTTCCTGTGCCTCGCCGCCGTGTGCGGCGCCATGGCGCAGAAGACAACAAAGATAATGACCGTCGAGCAGAAAGACGGCACCAAGATAGTATACAAGGTGGCCAACGTGGAGCGTGTGACCTTCACCGAGAAGGAGCAGGCCGAGCTCGACAACCAGTGGGCATACAACGACGACGTGAAGACCATCGGCACGATTGTGCTCACCGAGATGACCGAACAGTACCAGCTCGACCTCTACGAGACCGAGAACCCGCAGGGTGATCCCGATCTCGGCGGCGGCGACCAGCCCGATGTGGTCATCGTCATGCCGAAGTCGCTGGCCGGAAAGACCGTCGACCTCTCTTCTGAGGAGGGTCAGCAGATCTATTTCAAACAGGGCTACGACGGCTTGTCGCCTACGGGTACGCTGCAGGTGAAGTTCGACAAGTTCTTCAAGCAGATTACCGTCACCCTCGAGGGCGAGGTCAACGGATCCGACGATTTCCGCGCTGCCTACAAAGGTACGTTCAAGCGCGCTTACAGCGCCGCAAACTCCATCTCCGTCACGTCGACAAACGGCGAGAAGATAGAGAGCTCTATCTTCACTCCGTTTACCGTGCTTCCTGCCGCTACCGGCGAGCCTACCCAGTTTGCTTTTGCTGACGCAATCGGTTCCGAGCCTGCCGACGCAAAGGGCGGCAATTTTGCCGTGTGGGTGAGCGTTTCCGCATCGAAACTCTATGCCGGCGACATCGACATGGCCACCGAGACCGACAGCTACACCTTCCACTACATCGACTACGCTACCGGCCTCACCTATACGACCGTGACCTCCGGTACCATCACTACCGCACAGGACTATCTCGGCCGTCCCTATGTCAAGGTCAATGCCACTCTTGAAGACGGCACCATAGTTGCCAGCGAGTTTGTGGGCAACTGTATCGAAGTGGAAAGTCTCGAAGACCTCATTCCCACTCCCGTCCTCGCCAACGGCTGGCACTACTACGACTCTGACGGCAATGAGACCGTCAGCGCCGATGTGGCCAAGGTGCTCTACAAGGCCAACAGTTCCAACGGCTACACCACCTTCTACTTCTACAAGAACGCAGACGACAGCAAGTACACCAGCGACAAGGTCACCCTGCAGGTGAAGGACGACTGGGTCAACGCCGGCAAGAAAGACCTCTCGGCACTGGTCGACGGCGACTGGTTCAGCATCAAGTACAGCGATATCCAGCTCGTATCGCCCGACTCCAAGTACAGCGGATACGGTCTTGTGCCCAACAACGGTACGCTTACCATCAGCAAGGATGATGAGGGTAACTACGACATCTATCTCGATATCACCAACAAGTACAACAGCTCCACCATCACCGACGGTGGCAACAATGCCCGTCTGGTGCTCTCCTACAAGGGACAGATGACAGGTACTTATTGATAATCGGTACTTGTCTGCAAAGACCAGGAACATACAACAGAAAAAGTGTCGGGTCGGCCTTTCGTCGGGCCGGCACTTTTTCGTAAAGACGGTTCCCGTCTTGCTCCGAAGAAAATACAACGAACAGGCGCAGGAAAGAACATTCGCGTCAACAATGAAAAAACAATAACCCAAACAATGAAAAGAAACTACATCCTGCTCGCTGCCCTGCTGATGGCGGGCGGGTCGGTGTTCGCACAGAAACTGTCGCCCAACACCACACTGATGTTGATGGACAAGAGCACGTCGGTCATCGGCGTGAAGGCCACCGACCAGAACGAAACCTATATCGAGGCGTTCATCCATCTCAGCGACGCATCGGTTGTCGACGAGCTGAAGGCGCTCGGAGTCACCATACAGTCTGTCCTCTCCGACCGCCTCGTGACGGCTGCCGTACCGATGTCTGCCATCGGCGGCGTGGCCGACCTTGCCGGTGTGGAATATATCCAGGCCGGAAGCGAAGCCCGTCTGCTCATGGACGAGGCCCGCAAGGACTGCAATGTCGATGCCTGCCATACGGCTACTGCCGATATGGGTGCCTATACGGGCAAGGGAGTGGTGGTCGGCATTGTCGACAACGGATTCCAGTACAGTCATGTCGACTTTATGACCTCCGACGGCAAGTCCACCCGCATCAAACGCGTGTGGGACCAGAACACGACGGGCAAGGCACCGAAGAATTACGACTACGGTACCGAGTACACCGAGCTTGACGAGATGAAGGCCGCCAAATACGACATGACCTCCACCTTCCATGCCAGTCACGTCACCGGTATTGCGGCCGGTGCCGACAAGGCGAGCGGCTACTACGGTGTCGCTCCTGATGCCGACCTTGTGCTCGTCAGTTTCAAGAACGCCACGACCAATATCGTCGACGGCATCAAGTATGTCTTCGACTATGCCGAGAGCGTAGGCAAACCGTGTGTGGTCAATATCAGTCTCGGCCAGCACCTCGGTCCGCACGACGGTACGTCGGCCACCGACCAGGCTTTTGCCGAGATGACCGGACCCGGCCGCATCATCGTGGGTGCTTGCGGCAATGAGGGATCGGAAAATCTCCACGCCACCAAGACCTTCACCGAAAGCGACAAGACGATGAAGGTGATGCTCGGCTACGGTTCGTCGACCTCCTCCACCAAGACGTCGTATGTCGACATCTGGGGAAGCAAGGATACCGACATCAAGGTGAAGACCGTTGTCGTGGAAAATCTCCGTGGCAAGATCGTGGCCGAATCGCCCGAAGTGTCGGTCGGCGGCACCACTGAGACCAAGTACACCTTCCCCGACGGCAGCAATGCCGTGGCCACTGTGCAGATGGCGGCTACGCGCGATGCCAGCAACAACTGTCCCGATGTGCTGCTCATGTGCCGTGCCACAAGCATCACCGAAGGCTACAAACTGGGCATCGTCGTCACCGGTGAGGCCGGAAGCACCGTACATATGTGGAACTGTGCCAGCAACGGCGTGTTCCTCACGCCCAACAAGCGCGGATGGACCGACGGCGACAACAACTGCACCGTAGGCGAACTGGGCGGAACTGGCGAGGGGGTCATCTCCGTCGGTTCGTACAATACCAAACTGACCTACACCACCATCGGCGACGGCACCTATGAGGCCAACACCGACCTTGTCGGCAAACTGCACGACATCTCCAGCTTCTCGAGCATCGGCCCGACCGTTGACGGCCGTACCAAGCCCGACGTGGCCGCTCCCGGCTGTGCCATCGTGTCGGCCACATCGCGCTACTATGCCTCGTTCAGCGCCTCTACCTCGGTGGCCCAAAGCGGCAGCGACTACTACGACATCAATATCGGCACCTCGATGGCTTCGCCTTTCGTGACCGGTACGGTGGCTCTCTGGCTGCAGGCCAATCCCAACCTCACGCCCGCCCAGGTGCGCAATATCATCCAGAAGACTTCGCGCCACGACGACTATACGGGTGAGGCCAGCACGACCAACTATGTATGGGGTGCCGGCAAGATCGATGCACTGGCCGGACTCAAGGAGGCCATCGCCTACACGACCGGTATCGACGATGCTGCGCAGACCGCTCCGCTCTTCCGTGTGGAGACCGACAACCGCAACCGCACTGCCCGGTTCTTCTTCGCCGATGCAGCGGGCACGGCCGATGTGGCCGTCTACAATGCCGTCGGCCAGCAGGTGGCTGCCACAGTGGTGACCGGCAACGGCCAGAGCCTTGACCTCTCTGCACTGGCTTCCGGCGTGTACCTCTTCCGCATGCAGCGCGGCAGTCAGGTGCAGACGCTGAAGGTGGCGCTCTGATACTACGGCCTGCGCAATGCGGCCTACGGGAATACGCCGCTCAAGGCGTATTCCCGTCAAATGTTTTATTCTATGGTAAAAAGATTATCTTTCACAAAATAGGTATTTATGAGAAAACTGTTACTTACTCTCTTCTCCTCTGTCCTTGTCTTGGCGGCGAGCGCACAGAGTTATTACTCCACCGACTTCTCTTCCGAGGAAGAGTTTGACAAGTGGACCGTGATTGACGCCAACGGTGACGGTGCCACATGGCAGTACAGCACCAGCGGCTCCTATTCCTACGTGTTCTATCCCTACCACGCCACCAATGCCGGTGACGACTGGCTCATCTCTCCGGCCATCACGCCTTCGGCCGACGGCAAGGTGATGGTGAGCTATACCACATGGGGCACCTACTACGGCGAGGCGATGGACGTGTACACGGGCACCGACGCTACGGTAGAAGGCATGACCACCTTGCAGGCGTCCTATGCCGATATCAAGGGCGAAAGCACGCCCGGTTACTTCTTCTTCGAAGTGAAGAAGGACGTGCCCTTCCGTGTGGGCTTCCACTGTGTCAGCCCCGCCGACCACTGGAAATTCTACATCTGCTCGTTTGCCGTCAAGGTGGTCGAGAAGGTGGTCGACCTGAAGGTGGACAGCATCCTCTCGCCGGTCACGGGCAAGAACCTGTCGCAGGAGACGGTCACCGTCCGTGTGAAGAACGACGGACTTGACGCCGCTCCCGGTTTCGACGTGGCCTACGCTCTCGACGGCGCTGCTGCCGTGACCGAGCATGTCGCCGCTACCCTGGAGGCCGGACAGTCGATGACGTACACCTTCGCTACGAAAGCCGATCTCTCGCAGCCGCGCCACAAGTACAACTTGAAGGCTTACTCCGTGAGCCAGTACGACATCGCTCCCGCCAACGACACGCTTGCCGTGGCCGTGCGCCATTCGGCCCCGACCACCGCTCCCTATACCATGGGCTTCGAGGGCAGCGAGGATACTGACGAACTGAAATTCTACAACCTCAACGAGGACAGCGGCGACTGGTCGGTCTACACTTCCTACTGGATGAACATGGCCCGCACCGGCTACTCCTGCCTGGCCTACAACTACGACTCTACGCACGACGGCGACGACTGGGCCATCCTCGACGGTATCAATGTGGAGGCCGGCGATTATGTGCTGCGCTACTGGTACTCGGGATCCGACGGCCATAAGGAGCGTCTCGGCGTGTACTACGGCAACGGCGACACGCCTGCCGACATGACCAACAAGATCGAGGAGCAGAACCCCATCACCGAGGGTACCTACAAGGAGTCGTTCAAGATTCTGCATTTCGACGAGCCGCAGACCGTCTATATCGGTTTCTACGCTTTCAGCGACAAGGACGAAAACTGGCTGACCATCGACGACGTGCAGTTCTACAAGGCTTCGAGCGATGCCGTCGACCTTGTGGTGAGCGAGATCAGCAAGCCCTACGACTATGTGCGCACGCCCAACGACAAGGACGTCACCTTCGAGGTGAAGAATGTCGGCATCAAGGATACCAAGGGTACGATCACTGTGAGCGTCGACGGCGAGCAGAAAGCTTCTGTCGCTCTCGATATTGTGGCCCAGGAGATCAAGAGCCTCACGGCTCCCAACGCTCTCGTCGGCCTTGCCGCTGGCAAGCATACGCTGAAGGTGTCCGTGGCCAGCGATGACGACAATGACGACACCAACAATACCGTAGAAAAGGAGATTGTCGTGCTCGGCGATCCTACGGTGCTCTACGACTTCGAGGATGCCAAGATTCCTGACACGTTCAGTTACTATGTCGGCGACAACGGTACCGTCAATGCCGATGCCGGCGACGAGTTCAACGAGCAGGGCTGGGGTATCATCGACGTCGAGAAGCACGCCATGTACGGCGAGCACGTACTGGCCGGAACCAGCTGGATAGACGGCGTGAACAACGTAGACCGCTGGGTGATTCTTCCGCAGGTGAAGGTCAGCGGCAGCAACTGCTACCTGGCCTGGGACGCAAGCTCGGGCAACCCCAACTACCTCGAGACCTACAAGGTGAAGATTTCCGACGGATCGGGCGATCCCGCCGACTATTGGTACTCCACCTCCAAGGAGATCATAGACGAGAGCATCTATCCCAAGACCCGCGGCATAGACCTCAGCAAGTACTCCGGCAAGGACATCTATATCGCCTTCGACATCACCAGCACCCCGGGTGAGTTCCTCGTGCTCGACAATATCGGCATCTACGGCGACGCCAGTCTTGTGCCCACCGGCATAACCGACAAACAGACGGCAACCGACGCTATCGTCGTATCGGGCAACGAAATCACTTCTGCCGCTGCCGAGAAGATCAGCGTGGCCGACCTCAGCGGCCGCACTGTACTGAGCGTCGACGGTCAGAAGGCTGATGTCAGCGCTCTGCATCCCGGTGTATACGTAGCCGTCGTCAAGACCGCTGCCGGCCAGCACTCACTGCGATTCGTCAAGAAATAGCGCTTTGTGAAGAAGTAAAACATAAAAAATGCTCCTCCTTTGGAGCATGGTCTGAAAAGGGCGTTCCGAGAGGAACGCCCTTTTCAGATTATGAGTATTTGTGAAATTGATATGGCGGGTTCTAAAAATTACCTTTGATGGATTTCTGCCAGCCTAAAACAATGACTTTTTTGAAAGAACCAAGCCGTTCGCCCTCTACGAGGACGCTTGTTCCGCTATGGCGAGAGACCACAGGCTCCCTACGGTCACCCGCGCTTATGCACATTTGCCCCCTTCGGGGACATTTTTCCAAGTGTGATTTCTAAATCCGAAATTTCAGTTTGGTTATGCTACCAAAAAACATTAATTTTGTCGCAGATTTTGCGGCATTATTATGCCTCAAATGTTGCATTAACGCTTAATATGATGTATATACACGAAAGAGACAATTGGACGGCATTCAAATGGGATGCATTGGCGCTTACGGCGATTCTTGAACAGGTCAGTCGCAAGCAAGGCTTGCTGTATGGCAGACTCGCCTCACTCGGCTTTGACAGCAAACTGAAAGCGATGGCTGAAAACCTGACGTATGACGTGGTGTACTCCTCCGAAATAGAAGGCATCCGTCTGAATGTAGATGAGGTGCGGTCGTCTATTGCAAGAAAACTTGGCATTGAGAACGTGAAACATACTTCGCCGTCACATTATGTTGATTCGGTTGTGGCAGCAATGCTTGATGCGGTAAGCCATTATGACCAACCGCTGACAAAAGAGAAATTATGTGGTTGGCAAGCCGCATTTTTCCCGACAGGCTATAGTGAAGGTTCGCAGATTGAGGTGGGAAAATACCGCACTAATGAAGAAAATATCGTTTCAGGCATGTTTGGCAGGGAGAAGGTACATTACATTGCTCCTGCGCCAGGGCGTGTAGAGGAAGAAATGACAATGTTCCTTGACTGGTTCAACAAGGATGAACATATAAATTCGGTCGTTCGCTCGGCCATAGCCCACCTTTGGTTCGTGAGCATTCACCCGTTTGAGGACGGTAACGGAAGACTGGCACGAATACTTTCGGATATGTTGCTGGCCCGTGCCGACAAGAGTGAATTCCGCTTCTACAATATCTCTTCTCAGATAAACAAAGACAAGAAGCGCTACTATGATATTTTGGAAAAGACACAACATGGCGACGGAGACATTACAGAGTGGATCTTGTGGTATGCCGGCACACTGTCAATAGCTCTTGACGAAGCGGAGAATGTGGTCAGCACAATACTCAACAAGAGTTTCTTTTGGCAGAGGGTTTCAGCAGTGTCACTTAGTCAGCGCCAAACAGACATTCTCAATCATTTCCTTGAAGGTTACGAGGCGAAGATTACGTCAAAGACATGGGCCTCCCTCGGCAAATGTTCCAAGGATACGGCCATTCGCGACATACAAGACCTTGTCGCCAAAGACATCCTGCGTGAGGATATTCCTGGAGCCAAGCGTCCAAGCTATTCCGTCATATACAATTCTGATGACTTGACCGGATTCTTTTCCAATATAAATATCGAGGAGAATAATGGCATATGCTACTTGACGGCAATGTACAAAGGCAAGACGCCAGTACGTGAGAGAGTTCTGTCCCTGGATGCGGAACGCTTCAGAAAAGGCGATTTGCCTTTGGAAAATTTGCTCACAAAATATTGCTCCTATATAAGGCCACACCAATAATTTTTAGATGTGCGAGCCCCAAAAACACAAGCAATTGTCAAATTAAAGTGGTTGCATGATTACTTCACTTCTTGTTCTAAAAAGTTTTGGAATCCTTAGAACATGTAGAATACGACAAATGTGTTATTGGAACGCAAAGATGTCCGGTCGGAAATTGCCGGATGTATTGTAGTAGATGCGGTGTTTCCCATCCGTATCGTCATTTTATATATTGTGGCCCATTGCAATGAAACTGAATTTTCCGAAACCGCGGTTTCGGAAACCGTTGTTTCGAAAGTGAAGATAAGGAGCTATTGGTGTAATATGCTGATATTCAGTGGGTAAAATATATCGTTGCGCAAAAGAAGTGAGACCGGAAGATCATGCATGTTGTCAGACCGCATAAAAAAGTCCGGTCGGAAATGGCTGATTGTATTGTAGTAGGTGCGGTGTCTCACCGCACAGCAACATGAATGTACAGACGGTCAGCAGAAGACAATAACAAGAGCAAAATTTCCTCCCTTGTTGTGCGGTGAGACACCGCACCTGCTCGATCCCCCATCCGTACTGACGGGAATCCTGTATCCGGTAAAACATGCTCCCCGCAACGAAAAACTACAAAGGCCTTGTACGGTCGCTACAAGGCCTTTGTACGGTCGCTACAAGGCCCTTGTACTGTCACTACAAGGCCTTTGTACTGTTCGTACAAGGCCCAAAAACAAATTTGCTGACTTTTCCTGATTTCAGTAGACACTTTTTCGTTCTATTAACTGGAAAGGTAGA
>CAVHOL010000078.1:0-11792 GCA_963637655.1 bacterium
GCATCGGTTTCATCTCCTTCTCGCCCTTGGCGCAAGGTCTGCTTACCGACCGCTATCTGCATGGCGTGCCCGCCGACAGCAGGATGGCCCGCGAGCAGTCGTTGCGCAAGGAGAGCCTCACACCAGAGTTGCTTGCCGGGCTTCAGCAGCTCAACGGCGTAGCTGTGCAGCGTGACGAGACCCTCGCCGAGCTTGCCCTTGCATGGGTGCTGCAGCAGAAGGGCGTGACCAGCGTGCTCGTAGGGGCAAGCTCGGTGGCGCAGTTGCAGCAGAACCTGCGTTGCGTCCATGCGCCGCAGATCGATGCCGGCCTTCTCTGCAGGATATAGGTCCCGTCTGTATAATTTGACCTATAGGCTTATAATTGGCGCTGCATTTTTGTACAAGGGCCTTGTACGGTTGCTACAAGGCCCTTGTAGTGTCCGTACAAAGGCCTTGTAGCGGCAGTACAGAGCCTTTGTAGCGACAGTACAAAGCCTTTGTAACATTCCAGCAAAGGACCGGACATAATCTGCTTTTGCATGGATGGAGGAAGAGAATACAAAAAAGCCTGTCGCTCTTCCGCATAGTGAAGGGCAACAGGCTGATGTCGTGGGGTGAGGGTAGGGCTATTCGGGATAGTTGAGATTCTCGGGAGTGATGTGCTCAAGTACCTCGGTGAGATATTTCCGTGCTTCCCACCGTGCCATGGGCAGGTCGTGCAGCAGGTAGTTGCCGCAGTCCTTGGGGGCGGCTCCGGGTATCTCGCCGTCGTATTCGGCTACGAAACGGAAGGTGTCTTTCATCAGACCGACTATGTCGTCAGACCGAAGGTCGCCTTTCATCAGCAGATAGTTGCCGGTCAGGCAGCCCATAGGGCCCCAATATACGATACGGTCTTTCCATTGCGGGTCGTTGCGCAGATAGGTGGCGGCCAGGTGTTCGATGGTGTGCAGGGCGCCGGGGTGGAGCGCAGGTTCGCGGTTGGGCTCTTTCATGCGGATGTCAAACGTGGTGACGGTCTCTCCGCCTATTTCGTCCTTGCGCGATACGTAGATGCCGCGCAGAAGCTGTTCGTGGTTGATGGTGAAACTGGGTATCTTCTTCATTTTTATGTATTCTCTTGTGTTTACTTGTAGGGGGTGCTCACTTTTCCTGCATGTACGGGTCAGATGGCTTCGAGGAAAGCCTTGGTCACGTGGAAGGATCCGTCGGCCATTCTGTCCCAGAAGTCGAAATACATCTGTGCCTTGTGGTCGTTGAGCGGCACGTCGCTGATGATGCGGAAACTGACGAAGGGCACGCCGTATATGTGGCAGGTCTGTGCGATGGAGCAGCTCTCCATGTCGACGGCCTTGGCTTCGGGGAAGTGGTCGAGTATCTCCTGCATCTTGTCGCGGCTGTCGACAAACCACTCGCCGCTCACGGTGAGTCCGCTATGGACGGCCGTGCCGCAGTCGATGGCCAGGGCCTTGGCTACGAGCGTTTCGGGCGACGGGTAGCGCTCGGGCATGCCGAGTATCTGGCCGTAGGCACATTCGGTGCCGCAGTAGGCATCGTGGTAGGTGCAGGCGGTGCTGACGCATACCTCGCATACGTTGAGCGTGGGGTCGGCGCCTCCGGCAACGCCTGTCGAGATGACGAGGTCGGGGTGGTAGGCGTCTATCAGTTCGACGGCCCCGATGGCGGAGTTCACCTTTCCTATGCCGCATTGCGTGGCGACGATGGTCTTTCCGGCGATCTGGCCAAGGGTGAAGGTGTGGCCGTTGTGGGTCTCGGTGGTGGCTGCGGTGAGCAGCGTGCGGAGTTGGGCAAACTCCTTGTCCATGGCGACGATGACGCCGATGGTTGTCATTTTCTCCTTTGTCATATGGTGAGTTGGCAGTGGGGTGTATCAATGAGGTTGCAAACTTACGCATTTTTGTCCGGAAAAAGGAAGGTTTCGCCGGCAAAGGCAGATGTTATTCAGCTTTTTTGCCTAATTTTGCACCGTATAGGCCAATCCCGTATTATATGTTTATAGAGGGGTTGGGATTTTGTGGTATATTCAGAAACAAATAATATCATTTCAATGAAGACATGGAAACGATGGCTGCCCGACGTGTTGGTAGTCGTATTGTTTGCGGTGATCTCGTTTGCCTATTTCTTTCCGGCAGACATTGAGGGCCGTATCCTTTATCGCCATGACTCTTCGGCCGGACGCGGTGCCGGCGAGGAGCAGGCGCAGTATTACCAGCGTACGGGCGAGCGCACCCGCTGGACCAACTCCCTGTTCTGCGGCATGCCGACCTACCAGTTGGCGCCGTCGTACAACAGTACCACGACACTGGCCAAGATCAGCCAGGTGTACGATCTGTGGCTGCCGGGCTACGTCAATTATGTGTTCCTCTATCTGCTGGGCTTCTATATCCTGTTGCGGGCATTCGATTTCCGCAGGTCGTTGGCAGCGCTCGGTTCCATCATCTGGGCGTTCAGCAGTTATTTCTTCATCATCATTGCAGCCGGACACTTGTGGAAGGTGATGGCCCTGGCCTATCTTCCCCCGATGATTGCCGGTATCGTGCTTTCGTACAGGGGCAAGTATCTGTGGGGATTTGTGGTGACGGCGATATTCTCGGCTTTTGAGATCAATGCCAATCACATCCAGATGACCTACTACTATATGTTCATCATCCTCTTCATGGTCATCGCCTACCTTATTGATGCCATCCGCAAGCGCAAGATGGCTGAGTTCGGACGTGCCACTGCCGTATGCCTGGCGGGTGCCGCCATCGGTGTGTGTCTCAACATCTCCAATCTCTACCACACGTGGACCTATACCCAGGAGTCGATGCGCGGCAAGAGCGAACTGGTGAAGAAGAACTCGGGCAACCAGACGGGCAGCGGACTCGACCGCGACTATATCACCCAGTGGAGCTACGGCATAGACGAGACATGGACTCTGCTTGTGCCCAATACCAAGGGCGGTGCAAGCGTGGCGATGTCGATGAACGAGCAAGCGATGAAGAAGGCCGACCCGCAGTTTATGCAGATCTATCAGCAGTTCGGACAGTACTGGGGCGAGCAGCCCGGCACGAGCGGTCCGGTGTATGTGGGTGCCTTTGTGCTGATGCTCTTCATACTCGGACTGTTTGTTGTCAAGGGTCCGATGAAGTGGGCTCTGCTGGCGGCCACCGTTCTTTCGGTGCTGTTGTCGTGGGGACACAATTTCATGGGTTTCACCGACCTGTTCCTTGACTATGTGCCGCTGTACTCCAAGTTCCGTACGGTGGCCTCGATACTCGTCATTGCCGAGTTTACCATACCTTTGCTGGCGATGATGGCACTGAAGAAACTGGTCGACGAACCCGAACTGATGCCGCGGCGAATGAAGTTCGTATGGATCAGTTTTGCTCTGACGGCCGGCGTGGCAGTGCTCTTTGCCTTGATGCCGACAGTATTCTTCTCCGACTTTGTATCGCAAAACGAGATGCATGCCCTGCAGCAAGGCATGCCGCAGGAATATCTTGCCCCGTTCCTTGCCAATCTGCGGCAGGTGCGTGAGTACATCTTCACGTCAGACTGCTGGCGCTCGGTATTTGTCATCTGTATCGGCATGGCGTGTCTGTTGCTTTACCGTCTGAAGAAGATCGATGTACGGGTGATGGTAAGCATCATCACGGTGCTGTGCCTTGTAGACATGTGGCAGGTGAACAAGCGTTACCTCAACGACGGCATGTTTGTGGAGAAGAGCGTGAGCGAGAACCCGCAGCCCATGAGCGCCACCGACCGGCAGATACTGCAGGACCGTTCGCTCGACTATCGTGTACTCAATATGGCCTCCAATACCTTCAACGAGAACGAGACGTCCTTCTACCACAAGAGCATCGGCGGCTATCACGCTGCCAAGCTCCGCCGCTACAACGAACTGGTGGAGCATTATGTCTCGCCCCAGATGCAGGCTGCTTTCAGGGCCGTGGCTACGGCGATGGGTGATATGACGAAGGTCAACGGTGACTCTGTCTATCCCGTGCTCAACATGCTCAATGCGAAGTACTTCATCCTTCCCCTCCAGGGCGGGCAGACTACGCCGGTACTCAATCCCTATGCCTATGGCAATGCCTGGTATGTAGACCGTGTGACGTATGTCGACAATGCCAACGGCGAAATCAATGGTCTGGCCAAGGCCGACCTGCGCCATGAGGCCGTGGCCGATGCCAAGTTCAAGGACATTCTCGGTCAGGCCGTACCGCAGAACGGCACTTCCGTGGTGACCCTCAAGAAGTACGAGCCCAACGAGCTGGTCTATGACGTGCAGTCAGACAAGGGCGGCGTGGTCGTCTTCTCCGAGATCTACTACCCCGGATGGACGGCTACCGTCGACGGGACACCGGTAGAGGTGGGACGTGTCAACTATGTATTGCGCGCCCTTCAGGTGAAGCCGGGCAAGCACAGTGTAGTGCTCACGTTCAAGCCGAAGTCGGTCGACCGTACGGAGACCATCGCCTGCATTGCCTACATCGTGCTCATACTGGCCATCATTGGCGGTGTGTATTTCGAGTGGCGCAAGCGCAAGGCTCAAGAGGCAATTGAAAAGTAAGTGTTGATTTGGCCGGAGTGCCGTGCCTTGCGGCATGTCCGGTCTGAAAAGAAAATACAGGCGCGGTCTTGGAGTTCTGCAATCGTGGAAATCTGCAAGACCGCGCCTTTTTGCATGATGACAATATGAAGTTCAGTACACCCGTGGCCATTGCGCCATGTACGTTTCAGATAGAGCCTTGCGAGCGTATGCTGTTTGTAGGCTCCTGTTTTGCCGACAATATCGGCCGCCGGTTTGTGGAGGACAAGTTCCGTGCGGCGGTCAATCCCTTCGGCGTGATGTACAATCCCGCCAGCATACTGCACACCGTGCAGCGGTACGACGGGCCGGCACCGCGTGTGGTGGTGATGACGCTTGGCACCAACCACGTCTATATATTGCGGGAGACGGGCGAGATAGTAGACAACTGCCAGAAGCGTCCGCAGCGGCTTTTTCGCGAAGAGGAGCTTACCGTGGAGGAATGTACCGCATACCTCGCCCGGGCGGTAGACCTGCTGCTGGGCAGGCGCGCCGATGCGCAGGTCGTTGTCACGGTGAGTCCCATACGCTATGCCAAGTACGGGTTTCACGGCAGCCAGTTGTCCAAGGCCACCTTGCTCCTTGCAGCCGACCGGCTGGTGAAGATGCGTCCGGAGCATGTGACCTATTTCCCGGCCTATGAGATTGTCAACGACGAGCTGCGAGACTACCGTTTCTATGCGGCAGACATGCTGCATCCCTCCGATCAGGCGGTGGACTATATATGGGAACGTTTTTCCGACACATTCTTCAGCGATGCGACGAAGCGGTTTCTGGAAGAGTGGCGTCCGGTAAAGGAAGCCCTAGCCCATCGTCCGTTTCATCCCGAGAGCAAGGAGTATCAGGAGTTTTTGGTAAAAACAAAGGCCAGGGCGTGCGCCCTGGCCCGGAAGTATCCTGGTCTTGAGTTGACTGGCGACGACTGACGGAGGGTGCCGTCAGGCAACGGACTCCGTCAGGGGATTTACGGTCACCGCCCCGTCACAGCATGAAGACGGTCTCGTCTCCGCAGATGTTGCGTATCTTCATGCGCAGCGGCTGCGACGGGCACGCCAGTGACCCGTCCCACAGTTCGCGGGTCTTCATGCCGTCGCGCACGACGTGTCCGGTGCGGTCTATCTTTATCTCGCTGTCGCTGTGCCACGGCTGGCCGCCATCGGCGCAGGTGCAGTCTACGCTGATCCACTCTATCGTGTCGAGTCCGTGCTCGCTGACGGTGACAGGATGGAATTCCGGTCCTTTGCCGTTGGCATGCTGTACCATTGCTTTTTGGTTGAATGCCTGTATGGTCTGGCATACCCTGTCGCTGTGGAAGAGCGTCAGGGTGATGCGCCATGACTTGAACAGGTCGAATCCGTCTTCTCCGATGCGCCATTCGGCGTAGTCCTCGACCGTCACCTCGTCGAGCAGCTCCTTTAGGTCGCGCAGTTCGACGCTGACGGTCGGGTCGCCCTCATCCTGGATGAACTGCCGGAGGGCCGCCTCGTCGTCGATGTCGATATAGTATACGATGACGGTCTTGGTCTCTGAAGGCAGGAGGGCGACGGCGTGGAGTATCTCCATCATGACCGGCTTGTCGAGTGTGCGCGATGCGCTGTCGAGCAGGTTGGGCAGGTAGACGGGCATCGTACCGTGCTCTGCATCGACGATGTTTCCCGCCCAGGGATCGCCCAGACTGCCGTCATTGCGGAAACCGGGTATGATGTGTTCCAGCCGTTCCATCGTCTGTATCGGATTGCGGTAGAGGGAGATGCCGTCCTTCACTTCGAGGATGTCGAACTGGGCCTGCCGGGCACGTAGTCTGTCGCGTGTGGTGAGTATGCTGTTGAGGCCGATGTCGGCGTGTACGAAGCGCCGTCCGAGCCGGCTGGCTACGGCAGCAGTCACGCCGCTTCCGCCGAAGAAGTCGGCCACGACGGTGTCGGGATCGCTGCTGGCGGAGATGATGCGCTCAAGCAGCGCTTCGGGTTTCTGTGTGGCGTAGTCGAGCGGTTCGGTCTTGTCGGCAGGCTGGAGCATAGGCAAACGCCACACGTCGTCGATGGTGATCTCGTCGGTCTCGATGTAGATGACTTTTCCGTCTTTGTCTTTGGCGTTGACCAGCCGTTGGGTCTCCTTGTCCCATACACGCTTGATTTGTTTCACGGGCTGTGGCCGTTTCTCCTTGATGGGGTGAAATACGCATTCGTCAGACTTGCTGTATGCGAAGATGACGTCATGGTTGGAAGCCAGGCGTCCCACGTTGCCCTGCATCTTGTTGTAGTAGTGCCACACGATCTCGTTGCGGAAATTGTTTTCGCCGAAGATCTCGTCCATGAGCACCTTGACGTAGTGTCCGATGTGCCAGTCGAGGTGTACGTAGATGGTGCCCTTCTCGCTCATGACGCTCTTGATGGCCATGAGGTTCTCGTACATCCAGTTGAGATAGTGCTCTTTGGTCCAGATGTCGCCGTACATTTTCTCCTCGAAGGCGTTGTCGCCGTTGCCGATCTGTTCGGCACCGGACTTTTGGGAGGATCTGACCGTCAGCGGGTCGGGGCGCAGATATACCTTCTTGGCGTAGTCAGCACCGCTGGCAAACGGCGGGTCTATGTATACGAGGTCGACCGTCTGTCCACGGTCTTTGAGCAGGGCACAGGTGGAGAGACAGTCGCCATGTACGATGAGATTGCCCTCTTTGTTTTTTCCCATACGTTCTACCGTGCGTGTCTCGTAGAGGGGCATGCCGCGTGAGATGTGTCGTATGGGGTCGTCGTTGCCCTGGTAGCGGAGTGTCTGTATGCGGCGGGTGCGGACGAAATTGTCGAGCAGGGCCTGTCCGTTGAGCGTGTCGGGTACGAAGGGTATGTATTTTATAGCCATGATGGTGTTTTGTTTTTTGATTCGGTATTCAGGGCGGTTTTCTCAATTGCCGCCGTCAATGGTCAGGAGAAGAATTGGTCGACAGCGTGTTCTGTCAGCCCGCGCATTTCCCGGTCGGTGAGCGTCTGCGGCAGCACGAGAAGCGCGTAGCGCTGGTATCCGGCTTGCCGGGCATCGCGCGGTATGAAATCGTTCTTGACGAAGTCCCGCTTTTCGGCGGTACCCTTTCCTTCTGTCTCGATGAGCAGGACACGGTGTATCTTCTTGTCGGCCGTGCGGCTCATGATGATGAAGTCGGGCCGGTAGAGGCCCGTGAAGGCCAGTTGGGTGTTGCTTTGGCTGTAGCAGTCGATGGCGAACTTGCTCAGGCCCTCTTCGCCGGTATAGTACACTTCGAGACGCTTTTTGCGTAGAGCGTCCATCTTGAGGAGGGTGTCGGAGAAATAGCGGAGCGTGCGCAGTGACTCGAAGCGGTAGGGCAGGTAGTGGTAGGTGTGCCAGCGCTCGGGATGCTTGTTGCCGTTGCCGATGTTGACAGGTATGCCGCGTTGCTTGAGGGCTTCTATCATCTCGCGCTGCTCCTTGCTGAGGATGATGCGCCGCGGACTCTTGTCCTCGAGCAAGATCTCGTCGACAGTTTCCGGAGTAGGGTAGAAGAGGGACGTGTCGAATGTACGGACAACGGGCTTCAGCCGGTCGTTGATGAGCAGAAATTCTTTCCGCACGACTGTATGCGTCTCGGTCTTTTGTCTGTGTCGCGGACCGAATGCCAGACGTATGTTGCTGCGTATCTGCCGCTGGTCGTACTCGGGGGCGAAGTGCAGGCTGCCGTCCTGTACTCTTGTGATGCGGCTGAAGATGTCGCGCAACTGTGCGTCGTAGGTACGTAGACGGCCGACGGGGAGTGTGCCGAGGCTTTCCTTGGCGATCAGAAAGATCCAGGAGATGTAGTCGGCCGGTTCTTCGGAATGGGTGGAAAGGAGGGTATAGGCGGTAGACGGTTCTCCGTTGAGACTGCCTTGGTGTACCAGCCGGGCATCGCGCGTGGCCAGAACGGCATCGTCGGCCAGACATCCGGCCACGTCTTCTGTCTCGTCGACAACGATGGTGGTGTGGTCGGCGTGCAGTGAGCAGAACTCTATCTGGGGCAGTTGCAGCGGGTCGGTGCGCGAGTAGCGATTGACGTAGACGGCATCGGGGTGGTGTAGCGTGCCGAACTCCTGCAGGGTGATGTCTTGCTGCTGGCGCAATTGCTTCCCGAGGGTTTCGGCGTTGGTCTGGTTGAGCCATATGATGGCCGTTTCCTTTTCGCCTTTTGTCACTTGGCGCAGACAGCGGCAGCTGGTCTGCAGTATCATGTTGGTGGGGCAGACTCCCTTTTGCGGAAGGATGACTCCGGCCAGGCTTTTGCAGTCCCATCCCTCTTTGCCGATTTGTACGAGCAGGATGATGCGGACGGCTGACAGGTCGGTGTCGAGCTCTGCGAACGCGAGGTCGGCACCGTCGGGTTGCGGATAGGTCTTGTTGCCGCCGTGATACTTGAGTATGGCGGTGGAGGCATCCAGCCCGTACTGTGTCGCTATGTCAGTGACCAGGGGGTAGATCTCCTCCTCGAGCGTTTCTATCTGTCCGCAGTAGACGGCCAGCTTGGCACAGGTGCCGTTGTTGTATACTTTGTCCTTGTAGGTGTCGAGAAAGTCGCGCACGCCGTTGCTGACAATCGTGGCGGTGTCGGCATCGGCATATTTTACGGTGGGGGTCTTCAGAAAATTGTTGAGTCCGCTGGTGAGCGGGTAGTAGTAGGCCACGTTGGGAATGTCCGTACTCCGGATGCTCAGTCCGGGGCCGACGTCGGTGGTCTCCGGTTTGCTCAGATAGGGTGTACCGCTGAATCCGAGCACCGAGCAGAACGAGTTTTCGCGTGTCCACCGTTCTACTACCTGCCGGAGCTTGATTTCTCCGTCGCTGGCATGGTGTACCTCGTCGATGAAGATCGACAGGTGGGGCAGGCGGCCGATGGTGTCGCGCAGTTCGTTGGCTTGGGCGATGCGTGCCAGTTCGTCTTCGGAAAACAGCTTCGTGTCCATGCTCCTGTCGATACGGTCGAGTATGACTTTCTCGGCGTTGGTGATGGCAACGAGTCCGATGAGCGAGTCAAACGGCTGGTGACTGCCCAGTTTCTGCGCATTGGGGTTTCTGACGAGCGTGCTTTTCGACGTGCTCTTCTGTTCGTCGAGTATCTCAAACTTGATGAGGCGGCGCACCTCGGTGGCGTACGGTTCGGGAATGATCCAGGTGGGGTCGAACGCCATGATATGCTTCAGACTGGGAATGATGGATGACTTCAGCCCCGACGGCGCAAATATCATGAAGTTGTGGGCAAAGGCCGGATTGTCGGGGTCGACGAGGGCGAAATAGAGGTCGATATAGATGAAGGCAGCCATGAGGAAGGTCTTTCCTGCGCCCATCGGCAGGCTGAAAAGGTAGTCGGTGTACGAGGCGCCGCGGAAGAGGGTGCGGAAGGCTTGTCCGTAGTCTATCTCCGCAGCGTTGTGGCGGATGTATTTCTCCAGCTCGGGTGCCAGCTGGCGGCCGTGGCGGTCGCGCAGCCGGGCATATTCGAAAAGGGCCACGGCACCGGGAGTGCTGCGGAATGTGTCGCGTGTAGGACCGGAAAGTTCGAGGCTCTCCGTGTCGAGGCTATTGAATGTGCCTTCAGAGAAAAGTTGCCATAAAGGCCGGTTGCCGCAGGCTATCTTCAGAAATAGGTAGGTCTTGATGGCTTCCGTCTGTGCGTCGCGCATCTGTCCGCGCTCCTTGATGTACTCAACGAAGGATTTGACCGTACAGTCTGCCGAGGCGTACCAGGCATCGCGTTTCCTTTCTATCAGTTTGTAGAACATGTTGGAATAGTCGTTTTTACAGGTGTTCCGGGGGTGGAGGGGGACAATATCCGGTGTGATATTGTGGTTTTCGTATTGCAAAGATACGATTTTTTTGGATCACCCGCAAAAGCGTCCAAAAATGAAATTAGGCGGAAGCCCCTTGTTTTTCGGGACTTACCGCCTAACTTCCTCATTTTGAGGTTTCGTTCTTTATTCGCTCGCTACTCCTCGACCGCGGCCTGCGCGGCAGAAATTGGACGTTGAAAATGAGATGTTAAGACTATTTTCAAGTCAAGTCGTAGTACATCTGTACAGACATTTCTGTTGCGAATGCTTCCGCCCAACTGTAAAGGTTAAATATGAAAGAATTGATTAGTAAGCAAGATGTAGATTGAAAGAAGCAAAAAATAACACCAAATTCTATTTAACATAATTGCCGTTATCTTTGCGGATTAAAAACAAACATATTGCGGTGCAATAGTTATGTGATTACAATGCAAAGATAAGTAAAAGTATTGTAGTTACAAAGAAAACATTGTAAATATGTCGTTTTATAACAATAGTTAACTTTTAAGTACAATGATTTTAATGTATGACAGGCAGAGAACTTAAAGAGAAACTAACAGAATGTGGTGTATCACAATCTGAGATTGCAAGACGATTGGAAATGTCACAACAATCGTTCAATCAAGCATTAGTTGTGAATGATGTCAAGTCAGGATTGCTTGAACGTATTGCTCAAGCCCTTGGACTTTCCATGTCTTTCTTCTATCCAACGGATGGAAACAACGCCGTTGCGAACGGCGACAAGTCGGTTGCTGCAATCAATAGCAACGTTTCTTCTCCCACCGCAGACGTGTTGGAGGAGCGTGTGAGAGCATTGGAAACGCTTGTGGCGGAGAAAGAAAGGTTGATTAACGTCTTGATGGAAAGAAAATGAAACTTGCACTTCACTTCCTTGGCACAATCGCAATCATAGCTGTACAAGCAATTGTGATTTCTGCGGTATGCAGCGTACTACATTGGCTTTTTACACAAGAACTGACATGGAAGAAGTTTATAGGTGGTACGCTTGGAATATTTCTACTTCTGCTCATTTGGGCAGTGTTTAATACAATCAGGGAGCTATACCGTTTCCAC
Organism: bacterium; assembly: GCA_963637655.1. Classification (GTDB taxonomy): domain Bacteria; phylum Bacteroidota; class Bacteroidia; order Bacteroidales; family Bacteroidaceae; genus Prevotella. The sequence continues at coordinate 11,464 of CAVHOL010000078.1, forward strand.
AAGGACCCTGAATATAAGCACGCCTACCTTACATTGGGCATAAAATGGGATGATTATCAAAGACTGAAGAAGAAAACAGATAACGGCAATTATGTTAAATAGAATTTGGTGTTATTTTTTGCTTCTTTCAATCTACATCTTGCTTACTAATCAATTCTTTCATATTTAACCTTTACAGTTGGGCGGAAGCATTCGCAACAGAAATGTCTGTACAGATGTACTACGACTTGACTTGAAAATAGTCTTAACATCTCATTTTCAACGTCCAATTTCTGCCGCGCAGGCCGCGGTCGAGGAGTAGCGAGCGAATAAAGAACGAAACCTCAAAA
>CAVHOL010000079.1:0-11784 GCA_963637655.1 bacterium
CTGTTGTAGTCCTGTCCTGCGTCTTCATTAGCGCAAGCAGCAAACAGCAAGGCTGTGGCTGCAATATATAAGAAATTTATAGTCTTCATATTCTTTGATTTTTATGTGATTGTTACTTTGCGATAAGCTCATTGTCGTCCTTCTCCTCGTTCCAAGGTTCGATGGTGCCGGAAACCTCCACTGCGGTTCGGTTCAGTTTCACCACGGTGTAGTAATACTTGCTGCCGGCATCCAACTTGGTGGGCATTGTCCAAACGAAAGGATTGTCGTGGCCGTTGTTGAGGTCAAACTCCAGTACTCGGATTGGTTCTTCGGTAGGGAGCAGGATGGCCTCGTACTTTTTGCCAGCCGTGGTGGTGTGCATCGTGATGTCGGCGGAAGTACCTTCATTGGAGATGGTTCCGTCGGCAAGGTTGTAGGTAGCCGTAGTGTTCTGACCCTTCACCTTGATGGTCAGATTGGCAAGGTCTTCCTGAGAGAGACCGTCACCAGGCTGGATGTCAAGGATGAGTTTCGACAACTGATGGCTGAAAGCCAGCTCTACCGTCGGATTGGACTTATTGCGGTTGGCTGTCTTGGCATACATGAAGTCGATGGCTTCCAGGTTCGCTTGGTCGGCCACGTTGAGAGCCACCTTGTAGTCGTTGACTGTGGCCTGCGGATAGTAAGCATAGAAATCCACATTTCCGTCGATCGGGAAGTAGATGGTCTTGCCGCCAATGACGGGAGAGAAAATATTTCCCTCGCCTTTCTGGTAAGCCACGTTGTCCACTCCTTCGCTGATGGCACTGGCTGCGAGTGACTGGCCAGCCCCTGTCATGAAGATACCTATTTTGTCACCGTCAGTCCATGTCTGGTCAATGGCACGAGTGCTTACATTGATACCGCCAATAAACTGCACTGCGACCTTGTCGCTCTGTGTGGAAGAGGTCGTGTCATCCGTGCTGCACGAAACCATTGCGCTTGCCAAGAGTGCAAGGGCGAAAAACTTTGTCATCTTTTTCATCATACAAAATATTTTAAACGTTACCAAAGGTAATTTTTAGAACCCGCCTTAAGTGTAAAGAGAAGGAGAACAGAGTTTATTCTGTTCTTGACATTGCTTCAAATATTTCTTAGTGCAATAATAATGTTTTTCATCAAAAAAAAGTGTCCACTTGCCCTGTTCATGTGTCTACTTCCTACCAAAAAGGTGTCGCATTCGTAGGAAAGCGACACCTTTTTGGGATGGTTTGGTAATAATTTTTTTTGTTTTTCTTTGACCTTTTACAACAAATGATTAAGCCTATGCTTTCTCATTTTGGACTACGTTTGTAGTCTGTTTATCTCTCCATTCGGTAGGGGTACAACCCTCCTTTGACTTAAAAACTCGATACAGATAGGTTCGGGAAGAGAAGCCACATTCTGCAGAAACAATGTCATTGCTATAGTCTGGATATTCCAACATCATCCTCTTTGCCGCATTGAAACGTATTTCACTGAGCCATATTCTGAATGTGGTCTTCATGCACTGGTCGAAGAATGCCGACAACTCTTCCTTGGAGATGCGAAGTGTGCGAGAAAGGGTCAGCATATTCACCGTGCTGTCCTTATATCCTAAATCCGCACACCAAGCGTCAAGGCTGTTTTGGATAAAGGCTACACGCTCTTCCGGAACTTTTTGTTGTAAAGATTCTGTACCAGCACTCACAGAGTCTTGTCGCTTTCCAAAACGTAACCATGCTCCCCCATATTTCATCATTCTTCCCTTGGCCGAACTTTTGCTCTCTTCTTCCTTGTCCAAGAGCTCTTCGGTCGGAACATAATTGCTCACAAGGGACACGAATGTAATGTTGAAAAACAACAAGGCAAGCAGCACTATGGGACCCACTATAAATAATAAGGTGGTGGAAAGGATGGCAAAAGGCATGACAAGAGATGCAAGGCAAAGGATGACGACGCTGGCACGCGAATATCGCACATAGGGCAACATGTCTGTTGCCGCCATCGTCTCCAGCATGTTTCTACGCTTTATCATCTCCAGGACTATCATGTAAATGCAATAGGCAACACTTCCATAGAACAGAGCCAGCATCACATACAGCCATGCCCCAACACGCAGACTATGATGGAGGGCAACACCTATGCAGAAGACTATAATGATGGCGGCATAAATGATTCCACACACCAAATTCATGTTCTTGCGTTTGGCATGGGTTGCCTCTATATTGTAAATTGCCATAGAAATGAGCGAGAAGCATGGAGTATATATAAGAACGTTGATTACCGCCCCCAAATCATCATCCATGGCACGGAATCCGAACGCCATTTGCACACCATATTGAATAGCCAATCCTATCAATGCGGCAAATATCATCCACCGCGAGCGCTCATATCGTTTGTTCTCCCATCTTACATGCAGATGAGAGACTGCAATGGCGAAGGCATTGATGAGCATGAAGATGAAACATGCAAACTGAAGTAAGAATAATGAGTCCATATTGTTCTTTGATAAATATTCTATATTCTGCCGAGCGTACATTGAATCTTCTCAGCGTACGTGGCGGAGTATGTTTTGCATCTCGTAGACTTTTTCCGGCTGGTCGGTGGCTCTGTTGACCGTTTCGGCACCGTCGGTGCCGATATGATAGAGTTGCGGTGCCGGCAGAAAGCCCGTTTCTATTTTCGGGCCCCACTTGACCATGGCCGGACTGTCGCTCGGTTCTATGTATTTCCATTCTTTTGTCCGTACTGACAGGGTGTGGTCGTGGGCTTCCTCCACGACCCACGGACGGTCGGTGAGGTCGGTTCCCAGCAGGTTGCCGATACGGTTTTCGCTGTCCGGCGCACTTCCTTTGGGCAATGTCGCACCGACGAGGCTGCCTAGCGACCGCATGAGGTCAATCTGCGAGATGAGTGTGCCGAGCGTCAGTCCGGCTTTTATTCCCGATGGCCAGCGCACGATGAACGGCACTTCTGTTCCGCCCTCGAACGCACTGTACTTTCCGCCGCGCCAGGGGCCTGTAGGACGATGGCCGCCCAGCAGCTCTTCGGCCTGGTCGCAGTAGCCGTCGTCAGTCACCGGTCCGTTGTCGCTTGTGAGTATGACGAGCGTGTTGTCGGCGATGCCGAGCCGGTCGAGCGTGCGCATGATCTCGCCTACCGACCAGTCGAACTGTGCGATGGCGTCACCGCGCAGTCCCATCGTGCTCAGTCCGCGGAAGCGCGGGTGCGGAAAGCGCGGTACGTGCACGTCGTTGGTGGCAAAGTACATGAAGAACGGCCGGCGCTGGTTCTGTTCGATGAAGGCGACGGCGTGCCGGGTGATCGAGTCGGCGATGTTCTCGTCCTTCCACAGCGCCTTGCCTCCGCCGCGCATGTAGCCTATGCGGCTGATACCGTTGACGATCGACATGTCGTGGCCGTGGCTGGGCTTCATGTTGTAGAGCATCTCGGGATGGTCGCGTCCGGTCGGTTCGCCCGGAAAATTCTTCTCGTAGTTCACCTCTATTGGGGCAGAGGGGTCATGGCCGGCCACCATGCCGTTCTCGATGAAGACGCAGGGTACGCGGTCGGCCGTGGCCGCCATAATGTAGTGGTAGTCAAATCCCAGGTCGGCGGGCGAGGCCGCAAGCGGCGCGTTCCAGTCCTGTCCGCCCGTGCGGTCGCCAAGGCCGAGGTGCCACTTGCCGATGGCGCAGGTTGCATAGCCGCGGCTTCTGAACATGTCGGCCATCGTAAACTGTTCCGGCCGTATGATCATGCCTGCGTTGCCGGCAGCCACGTCGGTGCCCGGCTTCCGCCACGCATATTCGCCGGTAAGGAGCGAGTAGCGCGACGGCGTGCTGGTCGCGGCGACGGCATGGGTGTCGGTGAAGCGTATGCCCTGGCGGGCCAGACGGTCGGCGTTGGGCGTCGCTACGCCCTTGGCCCCGTAGCAGCCAAGGTCGCCGTAGCCGAGGTCGTCGGCAAGGATGATGATGACGTTGGGCCGCTGCCGGTCGGGCGCAGTGCTCTTTGCCGCAAGGGCAAGCGTGGCATAGGGAGCGGCGAGGATGATGGTGAGATACGTTTTTCGCATGAACAGACAGGTTTGCTTTCTGCGAAAGTACGAATAAATTGTGGGATGCCCGTCACTTTTCTCCGGATATTGTCTATCTTTGTAGATGCAAGCAGACGGACAGTCCTGTCTGTAATAAAGATTTTCCAGAACACATCCAAAACGGATACATCCAATAACAGATACAGATGAAAACGATCAAGACCAGAAGAAGTATCAGAAAATATTCCGACCGCGAAGTGTCGGCCGACTTGCTCGCGCGCCTGCTTGAGGATGCCGAGCGTACCCAGACGATGGGCAATCTGCAGTTGTACAGTGTCATTGTCACGCGCGATGAGGCGATGAAGCAGCGGTTGGCGCCGGCGCACTTCAATCAGCCGATGGTGACCGGTGCCCCAGTGGTGCTGACCTTTTGCGCCGATTTTCACCGCACGACGGTGTGGGCCGAAGAGCGGCAGGCCCAGCCCGGCTATGCCAACTTCCTCTCCTTTGTCAATGCCATGACCGATGCCCTGCTTTTTTGCCAGACTTTCTGCAACCTTGCGGAGGAGGAAGGGTTGGGATGCTGCTTCCTGGGTACGACCGTCTATCAGCCGCAGCTGATCGCCGATGTGCTCGGACTGCCCCCGCTCGTCGCTCCTGTGGCCACCATCACGCTGGGATGGCCAGCAGAGAATCCGCCGCTCACCGACCGGCTCCCGTTGCGGGGTGTCGTGCATGAGGAAACCTATGCCGACTATACGCCTTCGGCCATCGGCGATATTTATGCCGAGAAGGAGTCTTTGCCTGAAAATCAGGAGTTTGTCCGTGTCAACGGCAAGCAGACCCTCGCGCAGGTGTTCACCGACTGCCGCTACACCAAGCATGACAATGAGATCATGTCTGCCGGTTTTCTGGAGATGCTGCGCCGTCAGGGATTTTTGCCGGAGCAGTAAGCGTCGGACATTATTGAGTAGGCGGCGTGTCTCACGCCGCAGTCCTTCGTATCCACTATCTCTGCTGTCGCCGATCAATGTGCGGTGAGACACCGCACCTACTATACTAAAAAGCCCAAACGCCTCTGTATATCGAGGTCGTTTGGGCCGTTTTTTTTATTCGTTTTTTCGACGTTGTATTGGCGTTGTTTGCCTTTCGTCATTCTTTCGCTTTGAGCGGGTTCCATCCTTGCGCTTTGAGCTCAAACTCGCTGTTGTCGCGTGTGACGAGCATCCGTCCGAGATTCTCCTTGGTGATGTGTCCGATGAGTTTCACGTCGTCCATGGCGGCGATCTTCTCGTGGTCGCCGATGGGGACGGTGAAGAGCAATTCGTAGTCCTCGCCGCCGTTGAGGGCGAAGGTGGTCACGTTCATGTTCAGTTCTTCGGCCATGACTGCCGTCTGGTAGTCAATGGGGATATTCTTCTCGTAGATGCGGCATCCGCAGTGGCTTTGGGTGCAGATGTGCATGAGTTCGCTGCTGAGTCCGTCGCTGATGTCCATCATGGCTGTCGGGCGGACATTCTGCTCGTGCAGTCGGGCGAGGATGTCGCCGCGGGCCTCGGGCTGTATCTGCCGTTGTATGATGTACTCCTTGCCGGCGAAGTCGGGCTGGAAGTTCTTGAGGGCTTCGAGTCCGCGGGTGTCACCCTTCTTCCGGGCCTCGTCTACCTGCTGGTAGTAGACACTCTTCTCGCGCTCGAGCAGCTGGAGTCCGGCGTAGGCCGCTCCCAGGTCGCCGCTGACGCAGATGAGGTCGGTGTCCTTGGCGCCGTCGCGGTACACGATGTCGTCCTTGTCGGCTTCGCCGATGCAGGTGATGCTGATGGCCAGGCCGGTGTACGACGAGGTGGTGTCGCCGCCGACGATGTCCACGCCCCACTTGTCGCAGGCGGCGCGCAGGCCGACGTAGAATTCGTCGAGATCCTCTACCTTGAACCGCTTGCTGAGTGCGATGCTGACCGTCATTTGGCGGGGAGTGCCGTTCATGGCGAAGATGTCGCTGATGTTGACCATGGCCGACTTGTAGCCCAGATGGCGCATGTCGATATAGGTCAGGTCGAAGTGTACGCCTTCCATGAGCATGTCGGTCGTGACGAGCACCTCCTTGTCGGGGTAGTGCATCACGGCGCAGTCATCGCCCACGCCGCGCAGGGTCGATGCGTTCTGGGGCTTTATGCCGTCGGTGAGGTGGCCGATGAGTCCGAACTCACCCATTGTGGCTATTTCTGTCATTGGCGTGTGGGCTTATGCGCGGTTGATCATCTCTCTCATGATCTCCGTCATCAGCGGCTGGGCGTTGTTGGCGGCGATCTGTACTTCCTCGTGGCTCACTTCTACGGGAGTGTCCTCAAGTCCGAGATCGGTGATGATGCTGATGCCGAAGGTCTTGATGCCGCAGTGGTGGGCGACGATGACCTCGGGTACGGTGCTCATGCCGACGGCGTCGCCTCCGAGACGGTGGTACATCTTGTATTCGGCCGGGGTCTCGAAGGTCGGGCCCTGTACGCCGACATATACGCCGTGTACGACGCGTATGCCCTTCTCCTGGGCGATGGCGTCGGCCTCGGCGATCAGCTCGTGGTCGTAGGTCTCGTGCATGTCGGGGAAGCGGGGACCGGTGGGGAAGTTCTTGCCGCGCAGCGGGTGCTCGGGGAAGAAGTTGATGTGGTCGGTGATGATCATCAGGTCGCCGATCTTGAACTCGGGGTTCATGCCGCCCGAGGCGTTGCTCACAAACAGGGTCTTGATGCCCAGCTCGTACATTACGCGTATGGGGAAGGTCACTTCCTTCATCGAGTAGCCCTCGTAGTAGTGGAAACGGCCTTCCATGGCCATGATGTCCTTGTTGCCGAGTTTGCCGAAGATGAGTTTTCCGGCGTGTCCCTCCACCGTAGAAACGGGGAAGTTGGGTATGTCCTTGTATGAGAATTCGTAGCTGTCGGTGATCTCCGAAGCCAGCTGTCCGAGTCCGGTGCCGAGGATGATGGCAGTCTGCGGTTGGGTCGTCATGCGCTCCTTAAGCCATGCCGCCGTCTCTTGAATTTTTTCGTACATAGTCTATGATCTTTTTATCGAATTTTTCTTTGTCGTCGAGTAGAAATTTTACCTGTATGGGGAGTGCGAAGATGTTGGCCTTCACCTCGCCGGACAGTCCACCGAGCTGCTGCAGCCGTACGCTGTCCTTCTCGGTCGTGACGATGACCTTGGGAGAGGGCAGAGCGGCGTAGCTCTCGTTGATGAGTGCCGCATCGGCAGCGGTGAACGCATGGTGGTCGGCGAAGGTCAGCGGTGTGATGTGCCGGGTGTAGGGCTGCAGGTCGAGTATCATCTGCCGGGGCGATGCGATGCCGGTGAGCAGCAGCACGTGGGTGGCAGGCTTGATGCTGTGCAGACGGCGCGGCGTGCCGCCGTACAAGGGCATGAGGTCGCCGTACTCGAGCGTGGTGAAGAACAGGCGCTGGAAGGGCCGGAGACCCATCACCCGCTTGAGCACGCGGTACTCCATGGGCTTGAGGTCGGCCGGACATTTGGTCACGATGACGATGTCGGCGCGTATGGTGCCTTCCTGCGGCTCGCGCAGACGGCCGGCGGGCAACAGCTTGTCGTAGCCTATCATGCGGTGGTAGTCGATGAGCAGAATGTTGATGCCGGGCTTGACGTAGCGGTGCTGGTAGGCGTCGTCGAGCAATATGGCCTGCACGCCGCGGGTCTTCTCGTCGTGTGTGAGGCGCTCGATGCCGTGCCGACGGTCTTTGTCGACGGCCACGTGTATGTCGCCGAACTTCTGCTTCATCTGGTAGGGCTCGTCGCCGATGTCGCTCATGGCCGTATCGTCGCCGGCCAGTACGTAGCCGTGGCTCTTGCGCTTGTAGCCGCGGCTGAGCACGGCTACCTTGTACTTGTCGTGCAGCAGGCGTATGAGATACTCCACGTGAGGGGTCTTGCCCGTACCTCCGACGGTGATGTTGCCGACGGAGATGACGGGTGTCTTGTAACTCACACTCTTGAGCAGACCCATGTCGAACAGTGCGTTTCTGAAGCGCACACCTATTCCGTAGAGCCAGCTGACGGGCGTCAGCCACTCGTTGATCTTGATGAAATCGCCTTCTGTGCGCATGGGTAGTAAGATTTGCGGGTGGTGTAGGGTCAGTTCAGGTTGGGCATGTAGGGCATGCGGGCCTGCAGCACTTCGCGGCGGTTGATGTTCTTCAGCATGCTGAAGGGCTCGTAGAGGTCGCCGAGGGTGGCGCGGAGCTGGTCGTCAAGATAGCTCTGGCGTGTGGTTCCGTTGAGTATCTGTTCCATCCAGTTGCCGCCTGTGGGATAACTGTCGGTGTGGTACTTCTCGAGCTTGGCCAGGCTTGCAGCCTTGGCGATGGCATCGTCGAGAGAACCGAGCTGGTCGACGAGCTTGATCTTGATGGCGTCGTTGCCGAGCCATACACGTCCCTGGGCTATCTTCTCGATGGCGGCGACAGGCTGGCGGCGGCCGTCGGCCACGCGCTGGCGGAAGAGCGCGTAGCCGCGGTTGATATAGCCCTGGAGGTAGCCGAGCTCCTCGTCATTGAACGGGCGTGCCATGAAGTTGCCGAAGGTACTGTTGCGGTTGGTCTTCACCTCGTCGAAGTGTACGCCGAGCTTCTGTGTGATCAGTCCGCTGAGGTCGGGTATGGCTGCAAAGATGCCGATACTTCCGGTGAGCGTGTTAGGCTGGGCTACGATCCAGCTGGCATTGCAGCTCATGTAGTAGGCGCCCGATGCGGCGTAGTCGCCCATGGAGATGACCACCGGCTTCTTGGCCTTGAGCATGGCGACCTGGTGCCACAGCTGCTCGGAGGCATAGGCGTCGCCGCCGCCCGAGTTGATGCGGATGACCACAGCCTTGATGTCGTCGTCGTTGGCCAGGTCTTCAAGGTCTTTGCATACGTCCTGTGCCACAATGTTGTGTCCCTTGGCGATCTGCGATATGCTGCCGTTCTGTACGATGGTGCCGTAGGCATAGTATACGGCGATGGCATCGCCCTTGGCCGACGGTTCCTTCACGTTCTGCATGGCGCTGACGCTCACCTGGCTGACATGCTCATCGTCTTTGAGACCCAGCTTCTTCTTGATGTACATCTTCATCTCGTCGGCGTACTTCAGACCGTCGACCATCTTGGCGGTCTTCAGGTTTTCGGCCGGTTCGAAGGTAATCATGCGGTCGGCGTAGGCGTTGAGCGAGTCGACAGTGACGTGGCGGCTGTCAGCCACGGCCTTGCAGATGTTGCTCCACAGGCCGTTCATGAACACCGACACCTGTTCGCGGTTTGCGTCGGTCATCTTGTTCTCGGTGTAGGTCTCGGTGAAGCTCTTGTAGGTGCCGACCTTCACGATCTGGTAGCGCACGCCGAACTTGGCCATGAGGTCTTTGTAGAACATCGGCTGCGAGGAGAGTCCGTGCCAGTCGATCATACCCTTGGGGTTGAGGTATACCTCGTCGGCTGCGGATGCTACATAGTAGGCGTCCTGCGCATAACTGTCGGCGTAGGCGATGACCCACTTCTTGCTTTTCTTGAAGTCGAGCAGTGCGTTGCGTATCTCCTGCAGCGTGGCGTATCCGCTCTCCAGGGCACCGCCCTCGATGTAAATGCCCTTGATGTCGTCGTTGGTCTTGGCCTTGCGGATGGCAGCGAGTATCTGGTCGAGGCCGAGCTTGTTGGACGAGTTGCCGGTGATACGACCGACGAGGCCGTTCTCACCCTGCTCGTCGATGATGCCGGAGAGATTGATGACGAGGACGGAGTTGTCCTCAACATTCTGTGTGGACTCAGATGAGGCTACCATGCCTGCGATGCTCATTGCCCCGATGATGGCGACAATGATGCCTGTGACTACCAGTCCGGTAATCGTGGCGAGTGTGTACTTGAAGAATTCTTTCATATATCGGGTATTTTCTTTTTTTTCGGCGAAGCGCTGCCTGCCTGTTGTACAAAGATATCAGGCGTGTTCTGAAATTTAGGACCCGCCATTATGCAAAGTTAGTGATTTCTCTGCGACAATCGTGTTCCGTGACTTGTCTTTTTGCGGTTGCCCGCCCTTTCTTACAGAAAAAATGCGTACTTTTGCAGTCGTTTTCAAAAAGATATAACCATATTTCACATCATTTCCCGCATCCTATGATGGACGAACAACAAAAACTTGTTTACGAAAAATCGCTCAGACGCAAACTCGACCTCCTGCTCAAGACCGGGCAGATGCTCGTCGAGAGTGCGGCCGATACCAACCGTATTGTGCGCAACATGAACCGCGTCGCCGCATTTCTCGGATTGCCCGAGGAGCACCTGCACGTCTATGTGCAGTACAATATGCTGATGGTGAACCTCAGCGACGGCGAACACTCTTTCACCAAGTTCCAGCGCTGCACCAAGCATGGCATCAACATGACGACCATCTCGCTTGTCAGCAAACTGTCGTGGAAGGCTATCCGCGAGGACTACAGTATCGAGCAGTATGCTGACGAGTTGGAGCAGATACGCAAGCGCCCGCGCAACTACACTCCCCTGCAGGTGGCCATCGGTACGGGATTTGCCTGTGGCGGCTTCTGTATACAGTTCGGCTGCGACTGGACGGCCTTCTTCTACGCTTCGCTGGCTGCCGCCATCGGCATGTATCTGCGCGGCTTCCTGCTCCGTCGCGGCCACAACAACTATATCGGTATCGCCATCGCGGCTTTTGTCAGCACGTTCATCGCATGGCTCACCACCTTCCTTCCCGCATCGTGGACGTCGACGCCGCTCCATCCGCTGCTGGCCTGTGCCCTGTTTATCGTGCCGGGTGTGCCGCTCATCAATTTTGTCGACGACATGCTCGACAACTATATTGCGGTGGGACTGACGCGCGCCATCAATACCTTCCTGATGATTGTGGCGATGTCGTTTGGTATCGCCTTCTTCCTGAAGATCTCCAACTTCGACCTGTCGCAGTTCTACCACATCCCGATGACCCCGCATAACAACTACATCAACTATGCCATCGCGGCGGCCATCTCGGCCATGGGATTCTCGATGATCTTCAATATCCCGCGCCGTTTGCTTTGGGTGGTGGCCATCGGCGGTATCATTGCGGTCTGCACGCGCAACTTTGTCAATCTCGGCCCGTCCAACCACAATATCGGACTTGACATGGGACTGGCCATCGGTTCGCTGGCCGGCAGTGCCCTGGTCAGCCTGATTGCGGTGAAGGCCGTACACTGGGTGCATGCGCCCAATCATGTGCTCTCCATTCCGAGCGTCATCCCGATGGTGCCCGGTGTACTGATGTACCGTGCGCTGGTCGCCATGATAGAGATGAACGGCGTGGTGGGCGAGCTTACCAACGCCGTGAAGTTCGGCATGGGTTCTGCCATCACCATCATGTGTATCTCCATCGGCGTGGCCATACCCAATATCTTCGCCCGCAAGTGGATCGCACCGCAGCGCCGCAAAAAACTCCAGCAGATGATCGCCGACCGCAAGGAGCGCGGCAAGTTTGTCGACTTGTCGGTGCTGGAGTAGGGCAGTGCGGCTGATTGCCGCTGCCCTATAGTAGGTGCGGTGTCTCACCGCACAGCTGCGGGTCGGCTGAAAAGACCGGCTGCCCCTTTATTGGTGCGCGGTGAGACACCGCGCCTACTACGAAAAAATATCCTTGGTGGCCGCATCGCATACAACAAGTCCTGTAGGGACGATATAATACTCAAGTTTCGGATTTAGAATTTAAGCGGTTTGTGCATACGCTTTTAATGCTGC
>CAVHOL010000080.1:0-11701 GCA_963637655.1 bacterium
GATTACAAATCACGTGCTCTGGCCAACTGAGCTAAAGAGGCGGGTGGGCAAGCTACTTGTATCGCGCCGCTACAACCAACTACCTTTGCTACGTTCCCGTCCTGGAGGATTCGAAGGGAGCTGGCCGTACAAGACTTGCCCGTCTTGCTCGAAAGCGGTTGCAAAGGTAAGAAAGAATTCCGAATACGGCAAACGTCAAAGGGCATATTTAGGCATTTTAACTTATTTTGTGCGCTGTCCCCGGCCGTTTCGTCACTTGCGTGCAGACGTCAGCAGGACGGTGAATAATATAAGTTAAAATGGAAAGGTCGTGTGTATCTGTGTGAGATTTTTGCTAATTTTGCAAGAAATAATGTATTAGTATGTGCGAGAACAACATAGAGAATAAAAAACGTATCAATCCTTTCTTCCTACCCTATAATACCCCCCACGACACCGTTCCTTTCGACCGGATACAGATATCCGACTATGAAGAGGCTTTCATGGAGGGCATACGCCGTGACGACGAGGAGATTTCCAAGATTGTCAACGACCCGGCCGAACCCACCTTCGAGAATACCATCGTAAGGGTGGACAATGAGAACGGCGAGCACTACTACGACCTTCTCGACCGCGTGTCCAACGTGTTCTCCTGCATGCTCAGTGCCGAGACCTGCGACGAGCTTGATGCCCTGGCGCAGAAGATGAGTCCCATCCTGACCAAGCACTCCAACGACGTGCGGCTCAACCGTCAGCTTTTCGACCGTATCAAGTATGTGTACGAGCACCACCGCGAGCTGACCCCGGAGGAGCAGATGCTGCTCGACAACTGCTATGACGGTTTTGTGCGCAGCGGTGCACTGCTCGACGGGGACGGCAAGGAGAAGCTCCGCAAACTCACCGAGGAGGCCAGCATGCTCTCGCTGCAGTTCTCGCAAAACCTGCTGAAGGAAAACAAAGCCTTCACCCTGCATATCACTGACGAGCAACAGCTCGACGGCCTGCCCGATACGGCGCGTGAAGCTGCTGCCCAGACAGCCAAGGAAGAAGGCAAGGACGGTTGGGTGTTCACGCTCGACTTCCCGAGCTACTCCCCCTTCATGACCTACTCCACTCAGCGTGACCTGCGTCGCCAGATGTATATGGCGCGCAATACTGTGTGTACGCACGACAATGCCGAGAACAATCTCGATGTCTGCAAGCGCATTGTCAACCTCCGTCGCGAGATTGCCCAGCTTCTCGGTTCCGATACCTATGCTGACTACGTGCTCAAGCACCGTATGGCTAGCAATGTCGGCAATGTCTACCGTCTGCTCGACGACCTCGTAGACGCCTATCGCCCGGCCGCCTTGCAGGAAGTGGATGCCATCACGGCTGCGGCCCGGCGTATCGACGGCGAGGATACCGTAGTGGAGCCTTGGGATTTCAGCTACTATTCCCACAAGCTCAAGATGGAAAGGTACAATCTCGATGCCGAGATGCTGCGCCCCTATTTCGAACTGTCGCGGGTCATCGACGGCGTGTTCGGTCTGGCCACGCGCCTGTACGGCATCACCTTCAAGGAAGCCAAGGATATCCCAGTATATCATCCTGATGTCAAGGCCTATGAGGTGTATGACAAGGACGGTTCTTACCTGGCTGTACTCTACGCCGACTTCTTCCCGCGCAAGGGTAAGCAGGGCGGAGCGTGGATGACCGAGTTCCAGGGACAGTGGATCGACCGCAAGGGAAACAACGTGCGCCCGCATGTCAGCCTCGTGATGAACTTCACCAAACCGACCGAAGAAAAGCCCGCCCTTCTCACTTTGGGCGAGGTGGAGACCTTCCTCCACGAGTTCGGCCATTCGCTGCACGGCATGTTCGCCAACTCGCGGTTTGAAAGTCTCAGCGGCACCAACGTATGGTGGGACTTTGTGGAGCTGCCCTCGCAGTTTATGGAGAATTTCGCCGTCGAGAAAGATTTTCTCCGTACCTTCGCCTTCCACTACAAGACCGGCGAACCGATGCCCGACGAGATGATCGCCCGCATTGTGGCCAGCCGCAATTTCATGGCCGCCTATGCCTGCATGCGCCAGGTGAGCTTCGGTCTGCTCGACATGGCCTACTATACGCGCCGTGACGCCTTTGACGAGGATATCGTCGCTTTCGAAAAGAAAGCCTGGGAGCGTGCCGTTGTGACTCCGCAGCTGCCCGATACCTGCATGACAGTGCAGTTCTCCCATATCATGGCCGGCGGCTATGCTGCAGGATACTACAGCTACAAATGGGCCGAGGTGCTTGATGCCGACGCCTTCAGCGTGTTCAAGAAGGAGGGTATCTTCAACCGGAATACCGCCCAGCGTTTCCGCGACTGTATCCTTTCCAAGGGCGGCACGGAACACCCCATGACACTATACAAGCGGTTCCGCGGACAGGAACCTACAATCGACGCATTATTGGAACGCAATGGAATCAAACGAGAAACAGCGCAAGCTTGACCTGCGCTACCTGCGCATGGCCCAGATCTGGGCGGAAAACAGTTATTGTGTACGCCGCAAGGTGGGAGCGCTTGTCGTCAAGGACAAGATGATCATCAGCGACGGCTACAACGGCACGCCCAGCGGATTTGAAAATGTGTGCGAAGACGAGGACGGACTTACCAAGTCGTACGTGCTCCATGCCGAGGCCAACGCCATCACCAAACTTGCGCGGAGCAGCAACAACAGCGACGGGTCTACGCTCTACGTGACGGCCACTCCCTGCATAGAGTGTGCCAAGCTCATCATACAGGCCGGCATCCGTCGCGTGGTCTATGGCGAACCCTATCGCCTGGACGACGGACTGCGCCTTTTGCAGCGCGCCAATATCGAAGTGCTGTATCTCAATACAGACGAGAAGTAGCACCGACGGGAAACAGAAAAATAAGAACTGACGGGAAACAGGAAAAAAACTGACGAGAAATGAACATGAAAACGTCAAATCGGTACATGCCCTTGCTCTTGGCCTTGTGTGTGGTCTTGGGCATCGTCATCGGAACCTTCTACGCCAACCATTTTTCGGGCAATCGCCTGAACATCATCAACTCGGGCAGCAACCGCCTGAGCAACCTTCTCCATATCATCGACGACCAGTATGTGGACAAGGTCAACATCGACTCGCTCGTCGACAACGCCATACCCCAGATACTGGCCGAGCTGGACCCGCACTCGGTCTATATCAGTGCCAAGGACGTGCAGGCTGCCAACGATGACCTGAAAGGGTCTTTCTCGGGCGTCGGCATTGAGTTCACCATCCGCAACGACACCATACACGTGCAGAACGTCATCAGCAACGGACCGGCTGAGCGGGCCGGCATCATTGCCGGCGACAAGATCGTCAGCGTCGACGGCAAACCGTTCGTCGGCAAGATTGTCACCAATCAGGAGGCCATGCGCCGGCTGAAAGGTCCGAAAGACACCAAGGTGAAGATCGGCCTGCTGCAGTATGGACAGAAGAAGGTGAAGTACGTCACCGTCACCCGTGCCGAAATACCGCAGAAGAGTGTCACCGCCACCTATATGCTCGACAGCAGCACGGGCTACATCCGTCTGAAGAATTTCGGTGAGACCACTTATCCCGAGATGCTTATCGCGCTGGCCAAACTGTCGCAGGAGGGATTCTCCAACCTCGTCATCGACCTTCGCGACAATACGGGCGGTCTGCTCAGTTCGGCTACCCAGATCGCCAACGAGTTCCTGCCCAAGAACAAACTTATCGTCTATACCCAGGGCCGCCGCTCTCCCCGTCAGGAATATCGTACCGACGGCCATGGCAGTTATCAGAGCATACCGCTTGTCGTGCTGATCAACGAGGGTTCTGCTTCGGCCTCCGAAATCTTGGCTGGTGCCCTGCAGGACAACGACCGCGCCACCATTATCGGCCGTCGCTCGTTCGGCAAGGGCCTTGTGCAGCAACCTATCGGTTTCCCCGACGGCAGCATGATACGCCTCACGGTGGCCCGCTACTACACTCCCTCCGGACGCTGCATACAAAAGCCCTATGTGGCCGGCGACGACAAAGACTATGAGCAGGATCTGCTCACCCGTTACCAGCATGGAGAGTTCTTCTCACAAGACAGTATAAAACATGTGGGACCGGCTTACCATACCACCCTCGGGCGTGTGGTTTATGGCGGAGGCGGCATCACCCCCGATATCTTCATACCCGAAGATACGCTGGGCATGACCTCCTATTACAAGGCCGCCAGCATGAGCGGACTGATACTGCAGTTTGCCTTTGCCTACACCGATGACAACCGGCCCAAGCTGCGTACCTACAAGAATATGGAGGAACTGTCCAAATATCTCGTCAGCCAGAATATGGTGGAGAAGTTTGCCGCCTATGCCGACAAGAACGGACTGCGCCGCCGCAATCTTCTGATACGCAAGTCGCACACCCTTCTCGAGCGCTATATCAACAGCCGCATCATCTACAATATGCTCGATGAAGAGGCCTGGACGGAGTATATCAACAGTGACGACCCTGTAGTCAAGGCTGCCCTGAAGGTGTTCCGCGAGCATGCGGCCTTCCCCAAGAAGCCGGCTGCTCCGGCCAAGGCCAGTGGCAAGCGTGCCGCCCTGACTGTCCCCGAAAGACAAAACGCTGCGCCCTTTGGCGTGCGCAAAAGGACCAAGACCGTGTCGGTATGCTGAAAACCGAACTGCGTGAGCGTATAAGAATACAGAAGCGACAGTTTGCCGGAGATTCCGGCGAACTGTCGCTTCTGTGCATGTCGCGCCTATTGTCGCATCCGCGCATCGTTGCTGCCCGTACCGTGCTGATGTACTGCTCGCTTCCCGATGAGGTCGATACCCGCGATGCGCTCGACCGTCTTGTGGAGGCGGGCAAATGTGTGCTCTTGCCGCAGGTGACGGGACGCGAGACCATGTGCCTGCGTGTCTATCGCGGCAGAGACGATCTGCGCGAAGGGTCCTTTCATATTCTCGAACCGCAAGGCCCGGTGTTCCAGGCGTATGAAGAGGTGGACGTGGCCGTCGTGCCCGGCATGGCTTTTGACGGCATCGGACATCGGCTGGGACGGGGACGCGGCTACTATGACAGGCTGCTTCCGCAGTTGCCGCATGTCTACAAGATCGGTGTGTGCTATGATTTTCAGAAGGTCGACGAGGTGCCGTCCGGACCGTATGATGTGATGATGGACGAGGTGCTGTAGACGTGTGTCAGTAGATGCGCAGGTCGGTGATGACGGCCGACCCTACGGCCGCATTGAGTCTTCTGACCAGTTGTGTGCGCATCATCGACAGGTCTTGTCTGAGTGCCGGATTGGTGATCTTGACATACAGCGTTTGGTTCTTGATGAATTTCTCCCCCGTGTAGCGGGCTATCGCGTTGCCCGTCACCGTACCCCATGCGTCGACGAGCCGCTTCTGCAGAAGCGGCGTTTCGAGTCCTTCGTTGCGCAGGTATGCGTTCAGAAGTTCGCTTATGGATTTCGGATGGCGCTTGAACATCTTCTACTCTGTTATTTCTCCGCTTTCTCGGTTATTTCTCCGCTTTCTCTTTTATCTCTCCGCCCGTCACGTCAAACAGTTTGTACCCTTCCGAGTAGTTGTGCAGTATCTTGTCGAGATGTTCGCGGTTGGTGTCGGTGATGAAGATCTGTCCGAACCCGTCTCCCGACACCAGTTTTACAATCTGTTCTACCCGGTGGGCATCGAGCTTGTCGAAGATGTCGTCGAGCAGGAGCAGTGGCGTGGTGTGCGAGGCTGTGCGCTTGAGAAAGTCAAACTGTGCCAGTTTGAGTGCCAGGACAAAGGTCTTGTTCTGTCCTTGGCTGCCCTCGCGCTTCATCTGGTAGTCGCCCAGTTTCATGTCAAGGTCGTCGCGGTGTATGCCGTGCAGTGAGTAGCCTACGGCCCGGTCGCGCTGCCGGTCGCGTCGGATGACCTCCAGCAGCGGTCCGCGCTGGGCGTGTGAAGTGTAGGTGAGCGACACCTCTTCGCGCTCTTCCGACAGTGTGCGGTGTATGTGCTGGAACACGGGGACAAACTCCTCTACAAATTGTTGGCGTGCCTTGTATACCGTCTCGCCGTGGCCGGCCATCTGTTCTTCCCAGATGTCGAGTAGGGCAGGGTCGGGCTCGTTCTCCATCTTCAGCAGGGAGTTGCGCTGTTGCAGTGCCTTGTTGTAGGCGGTAAGTGCCTCGATATAGGTGTGGTCGTACTGCGAGATGACGACATCCATCAGCCGGCGGCGTTCCTCGCTTCCTCCGCTGATGAGCATCGAGTCGGCCGGGGATACAAACACCAGCGGTATTAGGCCGATGTGCTGCGACAGCCGCTTGTACTCCTTCTTGTCGCGCTTGACGTGCTTTTTGGTGCCGCGCTTCATGCCGCAGTAGATGCTGAGCGCATCGCCGTCCTCTTTCTCGTACTGGCCGTCGATGACAAAAAACTCCTGGTCGTGGAGTATGCACTGGGAATCGATGGGATTGAATGCGCTCCGGCAAAAAGAGAGAAAATAGATGGCGTCCAGAAAGTTGGTCTTGCCCTCGCCGTTACGCCCGATGAAGCAGTTCATCTTCGGCGACAGTTGTAGCGTCGCTTCGCGTATGTTCTTGAAATTGAGAATGGAAATGTTTTTGAGTATCATTCTTTGCGCAAAGTTATAGGCACGTTTTTAGAACTCACCTTATGCAAAGTTACTCCATTTACCACTGAAACAAGAAAAAAAACACGATATATTTCAGTATGTGAGAGAAAATACGTAATTTTGCGTTGCACTTTGTCCGGACGATATACACATTGTAAAAGCCGTCCGGAACTGCCGCATACAGAAAATAAAAACAACAAAAATAATGACAAACAAACAAGCAGCAAGCGCTCTCAACAGTCAGGAGGCGCTGAACACTAAGGAGGCTTTCTTCTTGAAATACAAGAAGGCCATCATCATCGTCGTTGCAGTAGTCGTGGTAGTGATTGCCGGTCTTCTGCTTTTCCATGCTTACGTGGCCGCTCCCCGTGCAGAAAAGGCCAGCACCGCTTTGGCCAAGGGACAGGAGTATTTCAATGCCGAGCAGTTCGACAAGGCTCTCAACGGTGACGGTGCAGGCTATGCCGGCTTTGTGAAAATCGCCGATGACTACAGTGGTACAGACGCTGCCAATCTGGCTGACCTCTATGCAGGTCTTTGCTATGCCAACCTCAACAAGTGGACCGAGGCTGTGACCTATCTCGAGAAATATTCTCCCGCCAAGGATGCTATGGTCAGCCCCGCTGCCGTTGCAGCACTGGGCAATGCCTATGCACAGACCGGCAATATCGACAAGGCCGTCAGCACACTGAAGAAGGCCGCCTCGATGGCCGACAGCAAGGCTGCCGACGATGTCAACCTGAGTATCTCTCCCACCTTCCTCCTGCAGGCTGCCCAGCTGCTCGAAAGCCAGGGCAAGAAGGACGAGGCGCTGAAGATCTACCAGGACATCAAGAAGAAGTATGTCAATGCCTCTGTCGTACAGTCGTCCGAGATTGACAAGTACATCGAAAGAGTATCCGAGTAAGTCCGTATGGCAACAGCATTTCATCATCTTTCTGAGTACGATCCCCAGCAAGTACCTGATGCCAGCAACATGTGCTTCGGCATCGTGGTGGCCGAGTGGAATCCCGAGATTACCGGTGCCTTGCTCGATGGGGCTGTCAAGACGCTTGAGAAGCACGGTGCGATAACCGAGAACATCCATGTGAAGACCGTTCCGGGAAGTTTCGAACTTGTCTACGGTGCACATCAGATGGTACTCCACGGCGGCTACGATGCCGTCATCATCCTCGGCAGCGTCATCCGTGGCGAGACTCCGCACTTCGACTATATCTGCCAGGGTGTGACCTACGGTATCGCCCACCTCAACACCATCAGTGAGATACCCATCATCTACGGCCTTCTCACCACCAACGACATGCAGCAGGCCATAGACCGTAGCGGCGGCAAGTACGGCAACAAGGGTGACGAGTGTGCCATAGACGCCATCAAGATGGCCAAGTTCTGAACGTAACAGAGACAATCATAAAATGATAGGAAGAAGTCCCAAAGGCTCCTTCCTATTTTTTTGCTTGCTTTTCTTGATGCTGTGCGGTGAGACACCGCACCTACTATTTTTTGTCCGGTAAAATATCGCAAACAACAAGCCCCGTAGGGTAGGGTGTTCAAAATACACATTTTTTACGAGATTGAAAATATAGTATTAAATGCCCATAAGAATCCATTGAAGAATCTCGTAGTAAACGGGTTGGAACACGCCAGGACGGTTCAGAAATTGTCTTACCCGAAATGCTCTTTTTTTGAATTATGGTACTCCTAGCCCCGTAGGGGCGACATAATATAGGGTAGGGCCTTCTTGCTTAGGCAAGCGACAAAGTCGAGCGGGCCCTATCTCTAGGCGTTTGCCGACAAACTTGCCCCTGTAGGGGGGCGCATAATTAAACCGCCATCGGAAGAGATTCGTAAAATTTGTGGATGAACCACTAACTCCGTATTTTTTATAAACCACGAATCCAACGAATTTTCACGAATATAGAAATGCATATATTTATTCGTGGAATTCGTAAAATTCGTGGTTAAAACCCTAATTCCGTGTTTTTTATGAACCACGAGATTTGCCGAAGGCCCACTGACTAAAGGGTAGTAATCCAACGAATTTTTACGAATGGGCATATGTGGTGCAACGTGCCCATCTTATGCGCTCCCTACAGGGGCAGCTCTTGCTTATTCCGATTGAGATAGGGGTACGCTCGACTTTGTCGCTTGCCTTAGCAAGAACCCCTATCCTATACTATGTCGCCCCTACGGAGCTGGGGGTGCAAAACATGATATCGGTCAAAACAAAAATGCGACATAAAATGGTTGTTCTTTTGGCTCTTCTGCATCGGCAACCGTAGCAGCTGAGTCTTTCTCGGAATTTTGGGGTGTGTTGTTTTTACCAGTAGGTGTATAGCCGACAGCAGCAATGGCTATAGCCATAATGGATATTATTTTTTTTCGTTTTCATGTCAGTTGCTCATTTGTTACGGTATTTCACTTGTTGCAATACTTGCCCAATTCATCAGCATATATGCAGCCGCACGTTCGATGGAGTGGCGGTTTCCGTCGAATGTCAGTTCATTATCGAGCTTGTACATCAATAGAATCCATTCCTTTATAATTGGGCGCAGTTCCTTTGTTGTGGCTTTGGTCTCATCAACGGTTTTACGGAGCCCCGCTGCGGGTCCAATCCCTTCATTACTGTACGTTTCGTCCGAAACCTTCACGGTTCTATCTATAGAAGTATAAAAGCAATCGAACAGAAAACGGTCAGCACAGTCTATGGGTACACCAGAATCTTTCCATCCTTCACTGTTGACGATATCGAGTATGGTCTGGTACATTTCTCTGCGGGCATTCGATATTTGCAAATATGAAGATGTGCCCAATGGACCACAAATGCTGCCGCCCCAAGAGTTTAGGCATACCATGTTGGAAATGCTACGGCTGACCTTCTTTAGCATCTTCTCATACAACGTCCATTCTTGGTATACGAGCGCCTTGGCCTCTTCGCTTTCGCAACTGCTTGTCACTTGTGTCAGCAGACCGTATTCACGGCATCTGTCAAAAGTAAAGACTGCGTCGTTGTATAAGGTTGTTTCCATCGTACTCCAATGATTGTCAAGCTCCAGCAATCGGACACCTTCATTGAGTACGGAGTCAGCCTTTGCATATGAGGATATCGTATCACTGCCGAGAGGGTGTGCATCGTAATAGGCACACAATTTTGAACGGTATTCTGACATCCACTTCTCTTCTTCTTTTGCTTGTGCAGGAAAATTGTCTTCCCTGACATGTCGGTAGAGCGTATCCAGCAGAAGCATCAGTTTGGCATCGGTGGCAAAGGCGGTGTCAGAAGTCCAAAAGACAAGACTATTCGTCAAATCCGCTGAATCCAAGGAATTCAGATACACTTCTCGGGTCATCATCTTTCTGTCTTGCACTGCAAGGTCATTGTTTGTGGTGGCGCCCGTGCATCCCAACAGAACCAGAGCTAATATATATAGAAAGCCTCTCTTCATGTTCATTTTCATCGCCTTTATAGATGTATGATGCAAATATACCAAAAGTCACCAGAAGGGGGCGCTTCAAGTCAGGAAAATCTGTATGTGCGCTTAAATTTGTCAGTAGGTGCGGTGTCACACCGCACAGCAGAAAGAAAACACAAAATCATAGGTGTCCCCCTCCTTGTTGTGCAGTGAAACACTGCCCTGCTAACTTTAACTGCACAGGTGGCAGTCGCTCAAATTCTAATAATCAAAATCTTTTGGCATAAACGGCAAGAAGTCAGCCGGCACATAAACATTGCCGAATGAGTATGCTTTTTGGAACAGAGGAGCGATTTGCTTGACACTGTAGCCCGCGGCCCCGCAGCCGACGGCGGTAAGCATGAACTTGTTCTGAGGGTGCATGACTACGTACTTCGTGAAACGCATGACGGCTTCTTCCAGCTCTTCCAGTGTGTTGCCATCCGTCGGTATGGCGTAGCTCTGTCCCTGACGACCTTGCGGCTTTCCCTCTTCCGCACCGAAGTGCTCTTTCGCATACAGAGCGGCGCCGCCGGAATGATGGCCGAGCGTGTTGCTGCCGAAGACAAAGATCTCGTTGTCGGCAAGGGTCTTGATGAAATCAGGCGCGACTCTTTCCTTGTCAACAAAATAATTGCAGTTCATGTTGCCCAACATTTCTTCCCGCTTCGCGTCTGGCATGGTCATGAAACCGGTCATGCTTTCCATGAAATTGCGTTTCTTCATATAGGCGTTGCGGCTGCGTCTTTCTTTTTCAAACATATCGCTCATGCCCTCGTTGGTTTGCTCGAACTCGACAAAACTGTCAATTCCAAGTCCTCTTGCCGTCTGTTCCACGTCAATGTTGGCCCCGATAAATGTGAACACCCATCCTTTCTTCTTCAGACCTGCAATCAGCTCGACCACCGACCAGTAGTTCCATCTGCGGGAGGCATTTTCATAACCGTCAGTGATGATGGTCACAACCGCCACTGATCTGCTGTCTGCAATCAGGCTCCTCAACTGAGTGACCGTATAGCCCATGGCATCGTAGAGAGGCGTGCAGCTGCATGGGGTGTAGTCATCGGTTGTCAGGTCGCGGGTCTCCTCCACCGGTACGTTCCGGAAGATATAACGGGAGTTGGTGGTGTCGAAGCAGAAGATGGATACATACTGTTTGATGTCGGGCTGCTTCTTCGCCATAATCCGGATACTGTTCAAGGTCTCGTTGCAGCCGGAAACCGTCTCGTCTCTTACACTCGACATAGAGCCGCTCTCATCCAAGATGATCAGATTGTAGGTCTCTGATGCGGGAGCGGACTGGGCCTCTTGCTTGTCCTGGATTCCAACTTCCTTGTCTTCTTTTGCTTTCTGGTTCTCTTCACCTTTCTCCGAAGTTTCGTCTCCGTCTTTGGACCGCTGGGCATTTGGACCCAAATTTGGCGTATCGTGCGTTTCCTTTGTGTCATGTCCCAATGACGATGGCATTTGATTGTCTGAGTGTCCAAACATGCTGTTGAAAAAATTCTTTATTCCCATTTCTTATTCGTTTAAAGTGTTTTTAGGCGTGTTCTAAAAATTCCACGCATTATCAAATTCTATTTTGACGGGTATGCTCTTTGTGTCTTTTTGTTTTTATCCGGCATCTTTTTCGTCCTTCTTCA
>CAVHOL010000081.1:0-11266 GCA_963637655.1 bacterium
TCGTCCTTCTTCAGTCGCATAGCCCGCTATGCTCCTTCAGAAAGACAGAAAAATCCGCTCGGCTAAAATTCAAAAATCCATCAAAGGTAATTTTTAGAACCCGCCTATAGTAAAATAGTAAAGAAAGCACACCGAAATCGAACCATCAACATATACTGAAAAATGATATTTCTGAAAATATTTCTTGTATTCACCAAAATAGGAACATTCAATTTTGGAGGCGGCTATGCGATGCTCTCCCTCATCTACACTGAGACGGTCACCAAGAACCACTGGCTGAGCAGTTCGGAATTTACGGACATTGTCGCCATCAGCCAGTCGACCCCCGGACCTATCGGCATCAATGCTGCCACATATGCGGGCTACACCGCCGTACTCAACGCCGGCTACCCCGAATGGGCTGCCATCATCGGGTCTGTACTGGCCTCGCTGTCTATCATCTGGCTGCCGTTCATCATCATGATAGCCATCAGCCGATACCTTATCAACCACAAAGACTCGAAAATCGTGAAAGACGTATTCGGGGGACTGCGTCCGGCTATTGTGGGTCTGATAGCAGCTGCTGCACTTCTGCTGATGAACAAGGAGAACTTCTCTTCGCCCCAGGAAGACCTGCAGCGCTACATCATCAGCATCATCATCTTTGCCTTGGCTTTCGTGTTCACGCGTTGGCGCAAGACCAATCCAATACTGATCATGGTATTGTGCGGCATTGCCGGACTGATCATCTTCTGACGCCGAGACGCGCAGCCAAGCCAAGCTAAGCAAACAAAAAAAGTGGTATGAAAGACATTTGGGTCTTCATACCACTTTTTTTGAATTTATCAATGTTGTGACTGACACCGGGTGCCGGACACTTCATATCAATTGTTTGACGAACCGCCGACAATGTCGAGCAGCTCGTTGGTAATAGCCTGCTGACGGCTCTTGTTGAACTGCAGATTGAGTTCACGGAGCAATTCGTCGGCATTGTCCGTTGCGGTCTGCATGGCAACCATACGCGCAGCGTGCTCGGAAGCATTGCTGTCAAGCAAGGCGGTGTAGACCATCAGATGGAGCAGACGG
Source organism: bacterium (assembly GCA_963637655.1). GTDB lineage: Bacteria > Bacteroidota > Bacteroidia > Bacteroidales > Bacteroidaceae > Prevotella. Next base: position 1,066 of record CAVHOL010000081.1, read on the forward strand.
GGGATGAGTTTTCCCAAGACAGTGTTCATGTCGGGCTCGACGATGAAATTGTCGTTGAGCGGGCGCACATTCTCCTTCGTCTTTTCCTCCTCTTCATCGGCATTTTCTTTCAGATACTGCTGCGAGGCGGCCGTAGCCAGCTTGTGGGTAAGGTCACGGTCGTTGTCGGCATCGATGTCGGCATGGGTATCGAACGGCAAAAACGTTTTCCGCTGCAGGACTTGCGATCCGGCACTCTTGAAATGATGGTAAATCATCTCTACGCGGTCGAGCTCACCGTCCATGAATTTCTGTGCCAGCTCACGGGCGATGGTGATACAGTCGGTGACATTGGGTTTGTCGGCCAGATCGATATATTCACCACCGACGGGAAGTCCCAGTTTGCGGACCTTCTCTGCGACCTTGCGGCCGACGGGATAAATGACGACATTGCCTTCACCCAAATGTTCATACTCCTTGACGACTGCTGTCATCTTCTTGATGACATTAGCATTGAATCCGCCACAGAGACTGCTGTTGGAGGCATAGACCAACAAAGCCACGCGTTTCACCGGCCGCACCATACTGAAGACGGTCTGGGCATCGGCTTCGGAAGCGAGAAAAGTCTTGAAGATGCGCTCAAGCATGTTCTCGTAAGGAAGCATGTTTTCGATCATCACCTGTGCATGGTGCAATTTGGAGGAAGCGACCATCTTCATGGCACTCGTAATCTTGCGGGTGCTGTTGACGGAGGCTATGCGACTCTTGATTTCTTTCAGTGACGGCATAGTGACTATTTTTTGTATTGTCCGGCGATATCGGCCATTTCCTTCTCAATGACTGCGGTCACCTCGTCGTTGATCTTGCCGGAGGCAAGCACGTCGATGACGTCAGCCTGATGGGCAGAGCGCATCTTGTCGAGGAAGGTATCCTGGCATTCGCGCACCTTGTCGATAGGCACGTCCTTCATGAGTCCGTGCGTACCGCAATAGAGGATGGCGATCTGCTCGCCGACGGGCATCGGGCTATACTGCGGCTGGATGAGAAGCTGGTTGTTCTTGCGTCCACGGTCGATCGTCATGGCAGTAACGGCATCCATATCACTGGAGAACTGTGAGAATGATTCCAGTTCGCGGTACTGCGCCATATCGATCTTCAGTGTTCCGGCAACCTTCTTCATACTCTTGATCTGTGCCGAACCACCGACACGGCTCACGGAGATACCGACATTGATGGCAGGACGGAAACCCTGGTTGAAGAGGTCGGTCTCAAGATAGATCTGACCGTCGGTGATGGAAATCACATTCGTGGGGATATAGGCCGAAACGTCACCTGCCTGTGTCTCGATGATCGGCAATGCGGTGAGCGAACCGCCACCCTTGACATGACCCTTCATGCACTCGGGCAGATCGTTCATTTGCTCGGCGATCTCCTGCTGGTTATTGATACGGGCGGCACGCTCAAGCAGACGGCTGTGCAAATAGAACACATCGCCGGGATAAGCCTCACGTCCGGAAGGACGGCGAAGGATCAGGGACACCTCACGATAGGCGACGGCCTGCTTCGACAGGTCATCATAGACGACCAGTGCGGAGAAGCCGCGGTCGCGGAAGTACTCGCCGATAGCGGCGCCGGCAAACGGTGCATAGTACTGCATGGCGGCAGGATCGGCAGCCGTTGCGGCAACAATAATGGTATAGGGAAGTGCGCCGTGCTCCTTGAGGTTGGACACAAGAGCGGCTACCGTAGAAGCCTTCTGTCCGATGGCTACATAGATACAGTAGACAGGGTTGCCGGCTTCGTAGAAGCTCTTCTGGTTGATGATGGTATCAATGGCAATGGCCGTCTTGCCTGTCTGGCGGTCACCGATGATAAGTTCGCGCTGTCCGCGTCCGATAGGAATCATGGAGTCGACAGCCTTGAGTCCCGTCTGCAGCGGTTCCTTTACCGGCTGGCGGTAGATCACACCAGGAGCCTTGCGGTCAAGCGGCATTTCGAATGCGCCTGTGAGGTCGATCTCGCCCTTACCGTCGATGGCCTGGCCCAACGGGTTGATGACACGTCCGAGCATATTGTCATTGACACGGATGGAGGCGATACGCTTGGTACGCTTCACGACCATGCCCTCCTTGATGCCGTCTGTCGGACCGAGGAGCACACAACCGACGTTGTCTTCCTCGAGGTTCATCACAATGGCCATCGTCCCGTTCTCGAACTCAAGGAGCTCGTTGGCCTCGGCATTGCGCAAACCATAGATACGTGCCACACCGTCGCTCACCTGGAGAACGGTACCTACCTCGTCGAATTTGGCTTTGTCGCTGATGCCCTTGAGCTGTTCCAAGAGTACCGACGACACTTCGCTGGGTTTTATTTTATCTGGCATATAATTTTTTTAATTGTGGGTATGTGTTGTCACACACATTCTTTTTTCTCATTAGTATAAGGACAGCTGCGCCCGCGCCTAGCCCGCATTCCCCACCCTACCGTGGCCACATGGCCTACAACAGTCAGCATAGGGAAGGAGCGAAACACCAAGCGGCAATCTGCGGCCGGAGACCGCAGACCCCGTCCTAGTTGAGTTGTGACAGGATGGCTTTGAGCTGTGATTTCACACTGGCATCCAGCCGGTAGGTGTCGTACTCAAGTACGAACCCGCCGATAATGTCCGGATCGACCTCGGTGACAAACTCTACTGTACCGTCTGTCTTGCTTTCGACCAACTGTCTCATTCTGGCTTCTGTATCGGGAGCCATGGCTGTGGCAGTCGTCACTCTTGCGCTGACAAGGTTGTTATGCTTTCTAAAGAGCGTGATGTAAGAATTGGCTATGAACTGCAATATGCCTTCGCGCCCCTCTTGCAACACCAAGTCGAAGAAGCGTTCCGTCAGATTGCACGGTTTTTCTCCGACAGCCGTCATAAAGAGCGACTTTTTCTGTTCTCTGGAAAGCATAGGATTATGTATGGCGGCCGCCAGTTCCGGCACACTGACATACTCCCCGGCAAGGGTCTGCATATCCTTGTATACCTGTTCCGACTGACCAGTCTCGATGCCGGCCTTGAGCAAGGCGCGAGCATATCTTACCGATATCAATCCTAAATCCATTCCAAATACTTGTTTTTAGCAATTAACCTCATTCAGCATCAGATCTATGTAGTCCATCTGGGCTTTGTCGGTATCCAGCTTCTTGCGAAGAACCTTTCCGGACACCTCAACGCTCAGTTCGGCCACCTGCTTGCGGATGTCGCCGATAGCAGCCTGTTTTTCGGCTTCGATCTCGGCTTTGGCCTCCTTGATGATGCGTGCGCTTTCTTCGCGCGCCTTCTCCTGGGCCTTCTCCACAATCGCGTCGCGCGTTTCGGCGGCCTCCTTCAGTATGGCGGCCTGCTTTTCACGCGCCTCCTGCAGTATGCTCTCGCTCTCCTGCTTGATATTGTCAAGCCGCAGAGAGGCTTCGTGGGCCTTGCGCAGACTCTCGTCGATGTAGTTCTTGCGTTTCTCCACCATTCCCACGATTGCGGGAAATCCGAATTTGGCAAGCACCACGAGCACGACAAGGAAAGCGGCTAGCATCCACAAGAGCAATCCTGGGTCGGGGGTCAGTATTGATGGCAAACTTGATAAATCCATTTGCTTCTATTTACAAAATCTTTTGGTATTCTCGTTTACGATGGAGAATGCCGTTATTTGATAAGGAATGCGCAGGCTACGATGGCAAACAGGGCACAACCCTCTACGAAGGCTGCGGTCAGAATCATGTTGGTCTGGATTTTTCCGGTTGCCTCAGGCTGACGGGCAATGGCGTCCATGGCGCTGCCGCCAATTTTACCAATTCCCAAACCTGCACCGATTGTTGCAATACCTGCTCCGAGGCCGCAGCCCAGCTGTGCCAGGCCTTCAGCGGCCAAAAGTGATGAAATAATCATAATTCTTGAATTTTTAAATTGTTATTTTTTCGTTTTCGATTTTCTCGTATTTTTGATTTTTGCTTTTTATGCTTCCTCAGGCTCTTCCTTGTGGGCCAGACCGATAAACACGGCACTCAGCAGCGTGAAGACGTAGGCCTGGATGAATGCGACAAGCACCTCGAGACAATTCATGAACAGCATCATGATGACACTGACGATATTGAGACCGATGCCGAATCCGACTCCCAACGTCCATCCCAGGAAGATCACACATGTGAAACTCAGAATAATGGCGTGTCCTGCCATCATGTTGGCAAAGAGACGGACCATAAGGGCGAAGGGCTTTGTGAACACGCCGAACAGCTCTATCACGGGCATCAGCGGCACGGGGTACGCCTTCAGGAAGACGGGCACGTTGGGCCAGAAGATGTCTTTCCAGTATTCCTTGTTGCCAAACAGGTTGATGGCGACCATCGAACAGAATGCAAGGAAGAACGTGATGTTGATGTTGCCGGTCACATTGGCGCCGCCCGGGAAGATGGGGAGCAGTCCCAGTATGTTTGTCGTAAAGATGAAGAAGAACACCGTCAGCAGATAAGGAGCATAGGGCCGGAAATGCTTCTCGCCGATGGATGCCTTGATGACGTCATCGTAAATGGCCATCACAAACATCTCCATCATGCCGACAAACCCGCCGGGCGCCTGGCTCTTCTCGTCACGTTTCTTGTACCAACGGGCACAGGAAAGGAAGACGGCAAGCATCACTATGACGACAATCCATATCTGGGCGACAGTCTTCGTGAAACTCAAGTCGAGCGGGCGCACGGTCGTGCCGTCAGCCATTTTCTCGTAGATTTTGCCGTGATGGCTCTCGTCGAAGAAGAAGTTCTCCGGCAGGTTCTCCTTCGTGCCAAAGTACCACTCGCCCGTCTGCGAACTGCGCACGATGATGGGAAGAGGTATGCTGACACTCTTGTCACCGAAGGTTGCGATATGCCACTCGTAAGAGTCGGACAAGTGCTCGAGCACTATTTCGGGTATATTCAGTCCTCCGCCTTCCGTCTGCTTTTCTTCCGCCTTGATGCCAAGGGGGAGAAGCGTCAGGACAAGGAGAATGAGAATTGACCTTAATTGTTTCATATCAATGTTTTATTTTTCTTTGTCGAACTTACCGTGAGCGTTTGATACCCTCGCGAAGAAGATGGCGTGGTGGGCCAGGTGTATGAAATAGAAGCCTATGAATGTCAGGCAATAGACAAGCATTGCGTCGCGCCCCACAATGAGGTAGCATACGAGCAGCGTGGCCAAGGCCAGCAGCATGCGGAATCCAGACACTGCCGTGTAGAACGTAGGCAGGCTTTCCTCACTGCTGCTTGCCACCTTCTTCCATATATACCCGTCGAGCGCATTGACAACGATCGAGAAGACCGCACTTACCGCCAAGGGCGCCGTGATGGTGTCTATGGAAAGGCAATAGGCAAGTCCCAATGCCAGCAAGACGAGAACCGCGGTGGTCAGTATACTTTCCACGAGGTAGCGCCGGCAGGTCCTGGAGATTTTGTCTTTGCCCAACATATTGTTTCCCATACGCTTACAGTTCCACACAAATATTGACCACGTTCTTCTGCACTTCTATGAAGCCGGCGAGGATGTCAAGCCCGTGCGTTCCTTCAGAGTCCTGATATTTCACCCGTCCCTTCTCCAAAGTAGAGATGATAGGCGCATGCTCGGAGAGGATTTCGAATTCTCCACTTGTACCCGGAACTGTGACGCTGGTCACATTTCCCTCAAACTCCACCTTTTCGGGAGAGACGATTTTTAGAACCAAACTCATATTCTCAACGTTTATAGGTTAGACTATCCCTTGGCGGCCTCCATCAGACGCTTGCCCTTGGCGATAGCATCCTCTATGGTACCGACATTGAGGAAGGCCTGCTCAGGCAGATCGTCGACCTTGCCGTCGAGAATCATATTGAAGCCCTTGATGGTCTCCTCGATAGGCACCATCACGCCGGGGACGCCGGTGAACTGCTCTGCCACAGCGAAAGGCTGCGAGAGGAAACGCTGCACGCGGCGGGCACGGTTGACGACAAGCTTGTCGTCGTCGGAAAGTTCATCCATACCCAAGATGGCGATGATGTCCTGAAGCTCCTTGTAGTGCTGGAGTATTTCCTTCACGCGCTGCGCGCACTCGTAGTGCTCCTTGCCGACAATCAGCGGGTCAAGGATACGTGACGTACTGCCCAGCGGGTCGACAGCGGGATAGATACCCAGCTCGGTGATCTTTCTGCTCAGCTCTGTCGTGGCATCCAGATGGGTAAAGGTGGTTGCAGGTGCAGGGTCGGTCAAGTCATCGGCAGGTACGTAGACGGCCTGCACGGAGGTGATAGAACCTTTCTTGGTAGAGGTGATGCGCTCCTGCATGGAACCCATCTCACTGGCCAGCGTCGGCTGGTAACCCACGGCTGAAGGCATACGGCCCAACAGGGCGGACACTTCAGAACCGGCCTGGGTGAAACGGAAGATGTTGTCGATGAAGAACATGATGTCAGACGCCTCGCCGTCCTTGCCGCCATGGTCGCGGAACTCCTCGGCAACGGTCAGTCCGGACAAGGCCACGGAAGCACGTGCACCCGGCGGCTCGTTCATCTGTCCGTAGACCAGGGTAGCCTGGCTTTTCTTGAGCTCTTCAGGGTCTACGAGACTGAGGTCCCACTTGCCTTCCTCCATGGCTTTCTTGAATTTCTCGCCATAGCGGATAACGCCGGAGTCGAGCATGTCGCGGATCAGGTCGTTGCCCTCACGCGTACGCTCGCCGACACCTGCAAAGACAGAGTAGCCGTTGTGTCCCTTGGCGATATTGTTGATCAGCTCCATGATCAGCACGGTCTTTCCTACACCCGCACCGCCGAAGAGTCCGATTTTACCACCTTTCATATAAGGTTCGAGCAAGTCGATCACCTTGATACCGGTAGCCAGCATCTCTTTGTGGGTGGACAAATCTTCAAATTTGGGTGCTTCTCGGTGTATGGGATATGCACCTTTCATGTCGAGCGAAGGCATACCGTCGATGGGTTGGCCGATAACGTTCATCATACGGCCCTTGATCTGCTCTCCGGCCGGCATGACGATAGGACTGCCCGTGGCGACCACCTCAAGACCGCGCTGCAGGCCGTCGGTGTTGTCCATTGCGACGCAGCGTACAGTGTCTTCGCCGATGTGCTGCTGTACTTCTATAACAAGGTCTTGGCCGTTGCTTGGCCTTTTCACCTTCAAAGCCTCATGGATTTTTGGCAGGACTTTCTCCGGATCCTCTCCTGCGGTGTCGAAATAGACGTCGATCACAGGCCCGATAATCTGGGAAATGTGCCCGTTAATTTGTGACATACTATACAATTTTTATCATTACAGGCGTGTTCTGAATATTCCACGCAATTATTAAAATTTTCTTCGGCGGGAATATGCTTTTCGGTCTCTCGGTCCCAACCGTCGCGTTCCTGCTTTCCTTTGTCGCATAGCCTGTTATGCTCTTTCAAAAAGGACAGGAAACGCGCTTGTCTGAAACACTGAAAAACCGTCAAGGTCAGTCTTCAGAACCCGCCTTAATTCTTCGCTGCAAATGTAACAACTATTTTTTTATACAAAAAAATTCGCCCCACATTTATAACAAATATACCACTATTTACGAAATTTTAAATGCTCAGTTCGTCAAGCACCTTTATCAGTTTCCTGTCAAACGGCTTGTCGCTTCTGATGGCCTCTATAAGAGGTACATATACCATCTCGTTGTTGCGCACGCCGACCATCACGTTGCGCTGTCCCTGCATGATTGCCTCTACGGCAGACACACCGGTACGGGATGCAAGAATACGGTCGTGGGCACTGGGGCGTCCTCCGCGCTGCAGATGGCCGAGGATGGACACGCGCACGTCGAATCCGGGGAACTCTTTGCGTACGCGGTCTGCATAGAAGAGGGCACCGCACTTGGGACTTTCAGACACGATGACGATACAGCTCTTCTTCGACTTGCGGATACCGCGCTCCATGAAGCGGGCCAACTGGTCGACGTCTGTCGAGTCTTCGGGAATGATGGCGGCCTCTGCACCGCTGGCGATGGCGCTGTTCTGTGCGAGGAAACCGGCATCGCGTCCCATCACCTCTATGAAGAAGATACGCTCATGGCTTTGGGCGGTATCGCGGATACGGTCGACACACTCTACGATAGTGTTGAGCGTCGTGTCGTAACCGATAGTGGAGTCGGTACCGTAAAGGTCATTGTCGATCGTTCCGGGAAGACCGATACAGCAGACATCGAATTCCTGTGCAAATTTCATGGCACCCGTCAGCGAACCGTTTCCGCCGATGACCACCAGGGCGTCGATGCCGTGCTCCTTCATGTTTTCGTATGCCTTCTGTCTGCCTTCCGGCGTTGTAAAGTCCTTGGAGCGGGCTGTCTTGAGGATGGTACCGCCAGACATGATGATGCCGCTCACGTTTTCGGTCGTGAAGTCGTGGATCTCTCCGTTGATCAGTCCGTCATAGCCACGGTAAATGCCTTTGATCTTGAAACCGTTGCAGATGCCCGCACGGGTCACCGCACGGATGGCGGCATTCATGCCCGGGGCATCACCGCCTGAGGTAAGGATTCCGATAGTCTTAATCTGTGTCATAATGTTTTATTGTTCTGTTTTTTATTTTATCAGTGATTGAGAAGCACGAGGTACAGGGCCACATAACCGGCCACGCCGCCCACCAGGGCCTTCCATCCGACATTGCGGAAGTACCATCCCAGGCGCACCCGTTCTATGCGCATCAGCGCCAGTCCGCTCATCGAGCTCATGCACAGGATATTGCCGCCCAATGCCGAGACATAGGCCACGATTTTCCAGTAGGCACCGTTTTGCACATACGCGGCGAGGGGTGACGCCATATCCATGCCGGCTGCAGGCATATTGCGGAAGGAGATCATGGTCATGGCGGAAGCGAAATTGTCGAGCACCGAACTGACCACGCCCGTGCCGATACCTGCGACCCATACGTTGGAAGCAAACGTGTCGACATTCTCTGCCATCCAACGGGCGATGCCGGTTTCCTTGACGACACCGACGGCAAGCATGATACCCATGACAAAGAGTATCATCTGTATCACGCCGTACTGCAGCACACGCGGCACACGGCGCTGTATCATCTCGTCCGTGTTCATCAGTTTGCGGTTGACCGCCTCATTGACGATCCACAGCACGGAAAGCACACACAATGCGCCAAGAAACGGACTGAGCTTCGTGATATTATGAAATGTAGGTATAAACCACAATCCGCCGATACCCACAAAGAGCATCAGCAGACGCTGCCACACGTTCAGGTTGGTGTCATCACCGCGGTAGGGCATGGAGATCCACTCAAGATCGGCCCGCTCGGGCAGGCTGCGCCCGACCCACCATACCGGCACGGCCCATGCCAGCAGACAGGGCAAGGCCAGCGACAACGAGAAGTTGGTGGCGGTGACAAAGCCAGAGTTCCAAAGCACCAGCCCCGTGGGATCGCCGATGACCGTAAGTGCGCCTCCGCAATTGGCCGAGACCAGAACGGCACTTCCCAAGAGCATGCGCTGCCTGCGGCTCCGCACGATGCCCCGCATGATGGTAAGCATCATTACTGTGGTGGTGAGGTTGTCAAGATTGGCCGACAGGAGAAACGTGACCCCGGACAGCACCCACAGCAGACGCTTGCTGCTTCGTGTCCGCATCAGTTGCGGTATGAAGTCGAAACAGCCGTTGTTCTGCAGTATCTCGACAATCGTCATTGTTGCCAGCAGGAACAGCACGACTTCAGCTGCCTTGCCGACATAGTTGAGAAAGATGTTCCGGGCAATAAATTGCTTGACAAGGTCGCTGGTCGGCTCGGCTCCGCCCAAAAAGAGAGCGAAATCCGAAGGGTGTTCGCTCATCACATAGTCGCGGCCAAAACTGATGTACAACATCCAGCCGACCGTACCGACAAATATTGCCACGGCGGCCTTGTTCACATTGGTCAGTTTTTCTGTCGCCAGCAACAGGAAACCGACAATCAATATGGCAGCGATAATAAGGGTCATAATATTCAGTTAACGCCGCAAAGGTACTAAAATATATCAGATACGCAAGAAATTCGCCTTCTTTTTTAGAGTTGTTTTAACGATGTTTTCACAGTGTTTTCACAATGCTTTCACACTTGACACGCCTGAGGCGTGTTCTAAAAATTCCACGCATTGTCAAATTCTATTTTGACGGGTATGCTCTTTGTGTCTTTTTGTTTTTATCCGGCATCTTTTTCGTC
>CAVHOL010000082.1:0-11142 GCA_963637655.1 bacterium
GGCGTATACTGAAAAAATCACTATGGTGGGGCACTGCGTCCCGGCCGCAGTCTTTCTGTGCCGGATTTCCTTGCTGTGCAGGTCCCGCCTAAACTTTGCAAACTTACTCATTTTTTTTGAACTATTGGCAAAACGGGGATAAAAATACGGGTACATACCGCCAGACGGATTTCCCGTGGTGTCAGAATGATACTTGCGACGCTTCGGGCAAGTGTGAAAAAACGATGACAAAAGGCAAAAAAGAAAGGGCGGCGAACCGTATATACCAAAAAATGATTACTTTTGCACCGCAAACCAAATGTCAAACAAGTTTATGGACGATTACCACGCGGAAAATATGAACCTGTAAGGCAGGGGGCAGGCTTGCAACGCGGCCGTTCTCCCTACCTTATAAACCATGGAGAAAGGCTGTATGAGAACACTTTGGAATACAAACAACACCCTCAAGACCATTGACGAATGGCGACCCGGCTGTTGGATACAGGTGACTTGCCCCACCGAAGAAGACCAGGAATACCTGGAAGAGAAATTCAACATACCCGACTATTTTCTTTCCGACATCAGCGATACCGACGAGCGTGCCCGCTACGAGTACGACGACGGCTGGATGCTCATCATCCTCCGTATACCCTACGTCAAGGAGATACGTTCGCGCACGCCCTACACCACCGTGCCGCTGGGTATCATCCACAAGCGCGACGTCACCATCACCGTGTGCTACTACGAGACGAACATGATGATAGACTTCGTGTCCTATCACCAGAAGCGCGGCGAGGGGTTCACCGACTATGTCGACATGATCTTCCGCCTCTTCCTCTCCTCGGCCGTATGGTACCTGAAACGCCTGAAACAGATCAGCGCACTCATCGAAAAGGCCAAGCACAATCTCGACCATAACGTCAACAACGAGTCGCTCATCGCCCTCTCGCGGCTGCAGGACTCGCTCACCTATTTCGCCACCTCCATCCGCGGCAACGAGACCTTGCTGGCCAAGCTGAAATTCAAACTGCAGGTCGATGAGCTGGACGCCGACCTCATCGAGGACGTCAACATCGAGATGACGCAGGCCAGGGAGACCACCAGCATCTACTCCGACATCCTCGAGTCGACCATGGACACCTACTCCTCGATCATCAACAACAACATGAACACCGTGATGCGTACGCTCACCTCCGTGTCCATCATCATGATGATCCCGACGCTCATCTCCTCATTCTTCGGCATGAACCTCGTCAACGGCATGGAGACCTCCCCCGTGGGATTCCCCATAGCCCTCGTACTGTCGGTATTCGTGTCGGGACTTTCGTGGGTGATATTGCGCCACAAGAGGCTCATATAACGTAGAAAACACAAAAAAATCGGTTTTTCTTGCGCAAATACATATTTTTTATTTAAGTTTGCACAACATATTAACATTGCACATGCCGCACAGACTATCCGTAAGACAACACACGCGGAGCGCATTTGCCGTGGCATGTATGGAACAAACCATTGTCATAAACTTAAAACAGTGAAATGATGGACTCTCAAGAGAAAGCCCCGCTGCAGGGTGCAACAGAAGAAGTGAAGGGCGAGGCTACGGCCCCCATCCAAGTGGAAAACGCCAGCGTCGACACCGCCGAACAGCAGGCGCAGACCGAAGAGACCACCGAACAGGCCCCCGTATCCGAACCTCAGGCACCTGTACAGGAAGCACCTACGGCCAAAGTGTACAAGACCAAGAAGGACGTCATCAGCCGGCTCAAGGAAATCATCGCCAACGACGAGACTCCCAAAAAGGACGAGATAGACACGCTGAAGACCGTATTCTACAAACTGCACGTGGCAGAGCGCGAAGCCAGCTTCAAGAAATTCATCGAAGAGGGCGGCGAACCTGAAGCCTACCAGATACATCCCGACGAGGACGAGGAAGCCTTCAAGGAGGAGATGGCCGTCGTCCGCGAAAAGAGAGCCAAGATCTTCCAACAGCAGGAAGAGGAGAAACAGGCCAACCTTGAGAAGAAACTCGACATCATCAACAAGATAAAAGCCATGGCCACGTCGCCCGACGAGGCCAACAAGTCATACAACGAATTCAAGGAGCTGCAGCAGCAGTGGCGCGACATCAAGGCAGTACCTGCCGAGAAGGCAGCCGAACTGTGGCGCAACTACCAGCTCTATGTGGAACAGTTCTACGACCTGCTCAAGCTCAACAGCGAGGCACGCGAGTACGACTTCAAGAAAAACCTCGAGCAGAAGACCGAGCTTTGCGAGGCCGCCGAGAAGCTCACTGAAGACCAGGACGTCATCTCCGCCTTCCGCCAGCTGCAGGAGCTGCACCAGCAGTACCGCGAGACCGGACCCGTAGCCAAAGACCTGCGCGAGCAGATATGGACCCGCTTCAAGGCTGCATCGACCGTCATCAACAAGCGCTACCAGCAGCACTTCGAAGAGCTGCGGGCCAAGGAGGAGGAGAACCTCAACCGCAAGACCGCTCTTTGCGAGCAGGTAGAGGCCATCGCAACACAGGAATGCAAGAACGCCGGCGAATGGGAGAAACAGTCGAAGGCCATCATCGCCCTCCAGGCAGAATGGAAGACCATTGGCTTTGCCCCGCAGAAGATGAACGTCAAGATTTTCGAGCGTTTCCGCGCCGCCTGCGACGATTTCTTCGGACGTAAGGCCGCCTACTTCAAGGAGATGAAGCAGGCCTACGCCGACAACGCCGAGAAGAAGCGCCAGCTCGTGGAACAGGCACAGGCTCTGGCCGACAGCACCGACTGGAAGACCACCGGCGACAAGCTCGTCGCCCTGCAGAAGGAATGGAAGACCATCGGATCGGTGCCCAAGAAGATCGGCGACCAGCTCTGGAACGATTTCCTCACCGCCTGCAACAAGTTCTTCGACGCCCGCAACGCCGCCAAGTCGGGAAACCGCACCGAGGAGACCGCCAATCTGGAGAAGAAAAAGGCCGTCATCGAGAAGCTCAAGGCCATCACCGCCGAGACGGTCGACAACGTACAGGCCGCCGTACAGGCGCTTGTGGAAGAATACAATGCCATCGGCCACGTGCCCTACAAGGAGAAGGACAAGATCTATGACGAGTACCATGCCGTGCTCGACAAGCTCTACAAGGAGCTGAACGTCACCATCGCCCGCCGTCGTCTCGACAACTTCAAGAACAATCTCCGCAACGTCGCCAAGCGCGGCGAGGATGCACTCTCCGGCGAGCGTGGCCGTCTGACCCGCCGCTTCGAGCAGCTCCGTCAGGAGATACAGACCTATGAGAACAACCTCGGCTTCCTCAACGCAAGCTCGAAGAAGGGCAACAGTCTCATCGACGAGATGAACCGCAAGGTACAGAAGCTCAAGGACGAGCTCGAACTGGTACGCCAGAAGATCAAGGCCGTAGACAAGGAAAACAAATAACGGGCTGCCGTACAGCCTACACGCAAAGGAGCGGAAAGAGAACGCTACATATGTTCTCTTTCCGCTCTTTGCGTATCCGGCAGGGTGTGATGAGTATCCGTCAGGGTGGGGCGTATTCAGTAGGAAGGTGTGTATCCGTAAGGGTGACGTCGTTTCCCCGGACCGGTACTTGCGCGGCCGTGCTCAGCGGTCGAGTATGCGTCCCTGGATGTGTGCCAGCACCCGCTCCTTGTAGTTGTCGCCGATAGGTATGGAGGCGCCGTCGGCCATCTGTACGGAGGTCTTGCTGACGCTCCGCACGCGGTCCATGTTGACTACATACGAGCGGTGGATTCTCAGAAAGCGCGGTTCGGGCAGACACTCCTCCAGCTTGCGCAGGCGCAGGAAGGTGACCACGTTCTGTCCGTCGGCCAGATGGATGTTCACATACTCGTTCATGGCCTCCACATAGGCGATGTCGGCAATGTCGACACGCACCTGGCGGTGGTCCGCCCGCACATAGATATAGTCGGCTTGCGGCTGCTGCTCCTGCGGCTGCGAGGCCTTGAGGTCGTACTGCCGCTTCACCTTCTTGGCCGCCTCAAGGATATCCTCAAACCCGAACGGCTTGAGTACATAGTCCACCGCACTGACCTTGTAACCGTCGATGGCATAGTCGGGGTAGGCCGTGGTGAACACCACAAGCGGCGGCTGCTCGAGCGAGCGCACAAAGTCAAGTCCGTTGAGGTCGGGCATGTTGATGTCGGTGAAGATGGCGTCGATCTGCTGTTCTTCCATGATACGCGCGCCCTCATAGGCATCGTGACAGACGGCTACCACTTCGAGAAAGGGAATGCGCGACAGATAGGTGCGCAGTTGTTCGAGCACGAGCGGCTCGTCATCCATTGCAATGCATTTGATCATGTGATGCGGGTATTTTGAGTGAAACGTCGAATTGTCCTTCGGGCTGCTCTATGGAGAGCTGGCTGTTCTCGCCGTAGATCAGGTGCAGGCGGCGGCGCACGTTGTCCAGACCGATGCCTGTGCCGTGCTTGTCGTCGGCATGGCGGCTGTTGGTGCAGCGGAACAGCACGTAGTCGTCTTCCACCGTCAGGGCGATGCGCACAAACGACCGCGAGCGGTAACTGATGCCGTGCTTGAAGGCGTTCTCCACAAACGTGACGAAAAGCAGTGGCGGTACGGCCGCCCGGCCGCAGTCGTCGGGAAGGCTGATCTCCACATCCACCCCGTCGACATAGCGCAGGCGCATGAGCGAGAGGTAGTGGCGCATGAAGTCGACGTCATGGGCCAGCGGCACCAGCGTTTCCGCCCCCTCGCGCAGTACGTAGCGCATCATCCGCGACAGGTCGAGTATGGCCGTGCGGGCCTTCTTGGGGTCGATGTCGACCAGGGCATAGATATTGGTGAGGGTGTTCATGTAGAAGTGCGGATTGATCTGGTACTTCAGATATTCCAGTTCCTTTTCCAGACTCTGGTGTTCTATCTCGTGCATGACACGCTCGTCGCGCTGCGCCTTGAAGAACATCTTCACGCCGATGTTCAGCCCCACCATCATCAGCGCCACCACAAGGTTGACCATCAGCACGGGATTGAACACCTCAAGCACCACTTCCGGGTGCCCGCCGATGCCGTGCGGCTCGTGTCGCGGTGGCGGCGGCATGAGATAGTACACGTGGGCCGACTCCGAGAGACGCAGGCGGCACTCGCGCCAAAGGTCGGACGAGAGGCAGGCCACGAGCACTACGACCAGCGCCGTCACGCAGACGGTGTAGAGCGTGTACCGCTTCTGGCGTACAAGAAGCGGCGAGAGCAGCAGGTCGTGCACCAGAAAGAGCAGAAAGAAGGGCAGTATGCCGATCCACATGATGCATACGGCCGTCCAGCTGAAGGTCACCGATGAGGTGGCCGTGGCCAGATAGTCGAGCGCGATGGGTACGGCGAAGACGATGGTCCACGCCACGGAGTAGACGATGGTTTCCTGTCGGCGGATGTCATTCATAGGCTATTGACTGTTGGCGGTTGCTATTGCTGTTGTTCTTGGAGGCTGGCGTTGGTGTCGGCGGCACCGGCACCGGTTGCCGCGGCATCAGGGCTGACAGAGTATGGTGCAGACGCGGTCCTGGAAATTGCGGCCGTTGCGCGTGTGCAGCAGTCCGTTGCAGATGATGGAGAAGGCCAGCCGGTGGCCGTTGGCCGCCGTACAGTATCCGGCGAGGCTGCTCACGCCGCGTACCGTTCCTGTCTTGGCGTACACGTTGCCCTTGGTGAACGGGCCGCCCATGCGCCGGCGCAGTGTGCCGTCGCTCCCTGCCTCGGGCAGTGCCGGGTGCAGGTGCAGGTAGATATTGTTGTTGGCAAAGGCGTAGCGCAGCAGGCGTACCTCCAGCTCGGCCGACAGATAGTTGTAGAGCGACAGTCCCGACCCGTCGGCGATGGAGTAGCGTGAGGGGTCAAGACCCACCTTGGTGATCAGACGGCCGATGATGCCGGCGGCATCGCGGGCCGTGGCGCGGCGGTTGCCTGTGGCGGCCGCCAGCTGGTAGAACATCGACTCGGCATAGAGATTGTCGCTCTGCTTGAGCATCTGCATAAGTATCTGGTCGATGGTGTGGAAACGGCGGGCCACGCAGTAGGCGTCGTCGGGCTTGACGCCGCTCGATGTGAACGCGTCAACCACGATGCCGGCCTCACGGAGCTCGCCCACAAACCGGTCGACGAACACGTCCTTGCGGCTGATGAGCAGCGGCGAGAGTACCGGATTGTCGTCATCGTCCCAGCACCAGCCTTCGCCGTAGCGGTCGGACGACTTCATGCTCTTGTCAGCATAGATGGTGCCGCGGATGGTGTCGACGCCCATCTTGCGCAGGCTCTCGACAAACGACCGGAGGTCGTCGCCGTTGAATTTCGGGTCGAACCCGCCCACGCAGTACACGCCGCCCTTGAGTACGCCGTTCTCCACCGTTCCCGTGTAGCAGAGGTCGGTCTTGAACTGGTAGCTGCCGCCGAACTTGTCGATGGCGGCGATGGCCGTGACGACCTTCATCGTCGATGCGGGCCGCAGCAGCAGACGCTCGTTGTGGCAGTAGAGGGCGGAGTCGGCATCGAGGTCGTAGACCATCATGCCGACCTGCGAGGTCTTGAACATGTCGTTCTCCAGCAGCCGGTCAATCTGTACGCGCACGGCCTGCGGCCACGGCATGGAAAGGGTTTCGCGCGGCACGGTGTCCAGCGCAAGGGTATCGGCGGCATCCTCGTTCTCGTCGTCTATGAGAATGGTCTGCGCCTGCAGGTTTGCGGCGAAGAGCAAGGCCGCAATGTAAAGGTATATGTGTCGTCTCATTGTTTTGGTGTCAAATGTTTTTCGGGCGCGTCCTGAAAACCTATGCCTTGTCGCGCATCGTACCGGATGCATCTTCGGCCGGTGCCTCGCCCGGTTGTCCTTGGGTGACGCAGCGCATGATCTCTGCTGCGAATCCGGGTCCGTTCTCGGGACAAACGGCACACTCGTGGCCGGCACCGTAGCGTACCAGTACATGGGCGGGACGAAGCAGTCGGCGCGGTACACAGGTGGCCGACACGATGTCGGAAAGAGGGATGCGCATTGTCCGCGAAAAGCGTCCACCGTCGACGATGAGCTCGCCCGCATCCTCGTCGAGAACGTACACCGTATGGATAAGCCGCTCTATCGTGACCACGGCTTCGGCCACAAACAGCAGGGCCAACAGTACGGCTGGCGTTCTGCGCTGCAAAAAGAAGAAGAGGGCCAGGGCGGCGAATATGACGGCCATGGCTATATGTTCCGCATCGGGACGGCGGTGGAAGGTTCTGCTCATATTCTTGCAAAGGTACAAAGAATTATCCATATATCCCGTTTCCCGCCCACAGACATAACTTTATTTACATTTCCGCCCTGTCCGCACAAGACAAAGCACGGACGAAAGGGAAAAAAGAAAGACAATAGTTTTGCGCTTTTCGCAAGTTGGTGTACCTTTGCATCAACGTTAAGAAACTGATAAAAGATGGTTTTCAAGTACGACTTTCTCATCATTGGCGCCGGTGTAGCCGGCATGAGTTACGCCCTGAAGATAGCTCGCGCCCACAAAGGCAAGGTTTGCATGATCTGCAAGACCAGCCTCGATGAGGCCAACACTACATTTGCCCAAGGCGGTGTGGCATCGGTCACCAACCTTGAGGTCGACAATTTCGACAAACATATTCACGACACCATGGTCGCCGGTGACTACATCAGCGACCCTGCCGCCGTAGAACAGGTGGTACACAACGCCCCGGAGCAGATACGCGAGCTTGTGCAGTGGGGTGTCAACTTCGACAAGAAAGACGACGGCAAGTTCGACCTGCACCGCGAAGGCGGTCACTCCGAATTCCGCATACTCCACCATGCCGACGACACGGGAGCCGAGATACAGCGCGGACTGATGGACGCCGTGCGTGCCTGTCCCGATATTGACATCAAGGAAAACCATTTTGCCGTAGAGATCATCACCCAGCATCATCTCGGCGCGCGTGTCACGCGCCGCACACCCTACATCAACTGCTACGGTGCGTATATACTCAACCCCGACACCCAAAAGGTGGACACCTATCTGAGCAAGGTCACCGTGATGTGTACCGGCGGCTGCGGCGCCGTCTACCAGACCACGACCAATCCCGTCATTGCCACCGGCGACGGCGAGGCGATGGTCTACCGCGCCAAGGGTACGGTGAAGGATATGGAGTTTGTGCAGTTCCATCCCACGGCCCTCTACCATCCCGGTGAGACCCATCCGGCCTACCTCATCACCGAGGCCATGCGCGGATACGGCGGCATACTGCGTCTGCCCAACGGCGAGTCGTTCATGGAGAAATACGACGAGCGCCTGTCGCTCGCTCCGCGTGATATCGTGGCACGCGCCATCGACAAGGAAATGAAGATACACGGCCTCGACCACGTCTGCCTCGATGTCACCCACAAGGATCCCGAAGAGACCAAGCACCACTTCCCCAATATCTACGCCAAGTGCCTGTCTATCGGCATCGACATCACCAAGGACTATATCCCCGTGCGCCCTGCGGCCCACTATATGTGCGGCGGCATCAAGGTCGACCTCAACGGCCAGTCGTCCATCGACCGTCTGTATGCGCTCGGCGAATGTTCCTGCACCGGACTGCACGGCGGCAACCGCCTTGCCTCCAATTCGCTCATCGAAGCTGTCGTCTACGCCGATGCTGCCGCCAAGCACTCCCTGGAGCATGTCGACGAGTACGACTTCAACGACCAGGTGCCCGAATGGAACGACGAGGGTACCATGACCAACGAGGAGAAGGTGCTCATCACGCAAAGCGTCAAGGAGGTAGGCGAGTGCATGAGCAACTATGTGGGCATCGTCCGCTCCGACCTGCGCCTCAAGCGTGCCTGGGACCGTCTCGACCTCCTCTATGAGGAGACGGAAAACCTCTTCAAGCGGGTGAAGATCAGCCGCGACCTTTGCGAACTGCGCAACATGATCAACGTGGGCTATCTCATCACCCGCCAGGCCATCGAGCGCAAGGAGTGCCGCGGACTGCACTTCACCATCGACTATCCGCTGCACGCCTACGACAAGAAATAGGTTTCGGCTATCGTAAGAAAAGAGAATAAAAAAGTCCGCTTGAGGTATTCCTCAGGCGGACTTTTTTGGCACTATCGCAAATAGAAGTCTTGGGCCAGTGCGTTGTACCAAGGCGAGCGGTGGCCGTCGGTGTCCATCAGGCACACTTCCTCTGCCGGACAGTATCCTCCGCAATGTCGCGAGAAGGCGACAAGTGCGCGGCGGGCGGGCTTTCGCGGTACGGTCTTGACCAGTGTCTTGCGTACAACGGAGAACCCGCAGAGTACACCTTCGGCCGCAAAACTGGGGAGACACTCGGTGGGGATGACGGCTGAAAATGTGCCGTCGGGCTCCAGCAGCCGGTCTGCAGCAAGGAACAGGTCACGGTAGGTCAGCGTCTCCGTGTGACGCGCCTTGCTCCGGCTGTCGTCCGGACAACGCAGACTGTTGTCATAAAATGGGGGATTGGAGACGATCGCGTCATATTTCTCTTCTGCCTGGAAGTCCTGGACAGACGAACACAATACCTCCATGCGGTCGGCAAACGGACTGTCCTGCACATTCTCCAAAGCCTGGCGGCATGCTTCACCGTCGATTTCCACCGCCGTGACACGGCCTTCGGGGAAACGCTGCGCCATCATCAAGGCCACAAGGCCGGTGCCCGTACCGATGTCGAGCATCCTGCGGCCGCCTGTAGCCCATGCTCCAAGCAGCACGCCGTCGGTGCCTACCTTCATCGCGCACCGGTCCTGGTGCACAGTAAACTGCCGGAATGTGAAGCTGTCGTTTGCCATTTTTTCTGTCTTGTTTGTACGTCTTGCAGGTAACAAGGTAACAGTATTATCAAATTCTATTTTGACGGGTATACTCTTTGTGTCTTTTTGATTTTATCCGGCATCTTTTCCGTCTTTCTTCAGTCGCATAGCCCGCTATGCTCCTTCAGAAAAATAGAAAAATCCGCTCGGCTAAAATTCAAAAATCCATCAAAGGTAATTTTTAGAACCCGCCTATATATAATAGAACAACGGATTTCACGTTCATATTATTGTAGTACACTGTCATTGCTGCCCTAAAACCATGAAACGATGACCATCGGACTCTTGCTCATGTCGCTGTTCACGTTTGTCGAACTGAACTGCGAAAATCTCTTCGACTGCCAGCACGACACGCTCAAGCATGATACGGAATTTCTGCCCGACGGCAGTTATCACTGGACGCGTTCGCGATACTGGCGCAAGCTCGACCATATCGGGCAGACCATTCTGGCCTGCGGCGAGCAGGAGTCCGGATGGCAGTTGCCCGACATGGCCGTGCTTTGCGAGGTGGAGAACGACACAGTGATGCGCGACCTCACCCGCCGCAGTCTCCTTCGCAAGGCCCGCTACAAGTACGTCATGACCGCTTCGCCCGACGTGCGAGGCATCGACGTCGCCCTGGTCTACTCGCCGTTTTCCTTCTATCTGCTCCGCCACCACTCGGTACGCATACCCACCGCGCCCGGCATGCGGCCTACCCGCGACCTGCTCTATGCCTCGGGCCTTATTGCCGGTGGCGACACCCTGCACGTCATCGCAGTGCACTGGCCGTCAAAGCGGGGCGGCGCACGGCAGACTGATGCCTTTCGGCGACAGGCTGCCGAAACCGTAATGGGTGTCATAGATTCGATAAAACATATCAATCCTAATGCGAATATTGTCGTCGCGGGAGATTTTAATGACTATTCTCAGTCTGAAAATATCAATCTGCTTGTCAGACATGGACTTCAGGACGTTTCCGATGGCGCTACAGGAAGCCACGGCGCACACGGCACCTACCGCTACAAGGGCCAGTGGGGCAGCCTCGACCACATCCTTGTCAGCGCCGGCCTTGTATCCCGCCTAGCCGGCTGCTATGTCATGGACGCCCCCTTTTTGCTGGAGGAAGATCCGAAGTACGGCGGCGTGAAGCCCCGCCGCAACTACCTTGGCCCCCGCTATCTCAACGGTTTCAGCGACCATCTTCCGCTTGTCGCCCGCTTCTGTTTCGGGCCTCCGCAATGACCCTTTTCCAATACGTCTGATTGTGTATTTGTACAAAGACCTTGTACTGCTGCTACAAGGCCCTTGTACTGTCGCTACAAGGCCTTTGTAGTGTCCGTACAAGGCCT
>CAVHOL010000083.1:0-11047 GCA_963637655.1 bacterium
GCTATGTGACTGAAAAGAAGTCGCAAAAGCGGCAAAAAGACAGGGATAGTCAGATGTGTGAACCAGTATTGATATTCCACAAAATTAGGTAAGTTATTTTTTGAACATTACTAATTTGCAGAACCGCCCTACATACAAGAAACACTACGGAAAGCCATGCCACGCCACCGGTGCTGACATGGCTTTCTGCCATTTCTGCAGCGGCAGTCATCCGGCAAGCGAAAAATCCATACGTTTTTTGCTTTTTTACGACTTCTCCGGCAACATTCACAATAGAAATGTATAACTTTGGTGACAAAAGGGAAACAGTCTTACTATCTGACAAAATCATTTATTTTCAAGAATACTTACCTAAAATCAGAGATTATGGAAAAGATCAAAGCCAAAGTACTGCGCGTCGACAAAGACAGCCGCAAGTTTGTAGTAGAATACCAAGGTCACCAATACAAAATCAAGCAGCTGAGGTACCAGCAGCAGGAGGATGCCCCCGAATATATAGAATGTATCTACGAACCGCGCCCTGACGGCCGCGCCTACCTGAGACAGGACATGGAAACCCTCATCAGGAGGAGGCACAAAGAGGGCGAACTCATAGAACTGCGCGTCAAGAGCGTCTTCGCCAACTATATCAGCCTCGAAGACGAATACGGTTTTCCCGCCACCATGTCGCGCAGCAACGAGGTCAAGGAACTGCTCACCCCGCGCATACTCGGAAAGATCACCAAGATAGGCAACCTCTACATGCAGGTCAACCTCGCCAAGGCCATCCACAAGAACCCCATACTCCTGCCCGAGCTCGAAGACTGCCTGCACGGCGATGCCGACAAAGGCTCCATCATCGACCGCGTGTCGGCCATCGTCAACGGCGACATCGTGCCCTACCAGGAGCATCTGCGCTGCCACTGGCTGGTAGACGACGTGCGCCGCAACCCGCTGACACTCGGCCATCTCGTAGACGGCATCAACAGGACCTTCGGCAACAGCGACGTGCTGCCCAAATGCAAATTCGAAGAAAGGGAGAAGATCGAGCACCGCCTGTCGGCCATCATCGACCAGACACACTGGTGCACCGACGCCGCCAAAGCCATCGCCAACAACGATGCCGAAGGCACCGTCACACGCATGGCCGAGCGCATCGCCCACACCGGATACTGCTACCGGATGGAAGCGAAACTCTACACGACGCTCTTCATCTTCCACCTCGACCCATCGCTCCTGCCCACACTCACCCCCACCCTGCTCGCCGCCCTGCGCGGACAAGACATCAAGGTGTGGCAGCGCGACCCCTATGCCGGCGTATGGGTGACCCTGCTGCAACAGTACATCGACTACATCGCCGCCCGACAAGAGGCCTACGCCATCGGTGAAGAGGAGAAGCGGCTGCTCATACAAGTCATCGCCATGCAGTCGGCCATCGACCCGACC
Organism: bacterium; assembly: GCA_963637655.1. Lineage (GTDB taxonomy): Bacteria > Bacteroidota > Bacteroidia > Bacteroidales > Bacteroidaceae > Prevotella. Next base: position 1,426 of record CAVHOL010000083.1, read on the forward strand.
GGACGGCTCGACATCATCGACTCGCGGCTCAACAAGGCCATCCTCTTCCGTCTCTGCTCCGAGATGAAGGTGGAAGACCGCAAGAAGATGCTCGAGCAGGCACTGCTCAGCCTCATATCAGAGACATCGAGCGCCACGTTCGACTACAAAGAAGAGTCGGAAGACGTCGACGTGACCGCCAACATCATCTACCACCAAAAGGAGAAGGACGGAACCGACGAGACCGTTCCGGAAATATACAGCACCGCGCAGGCCGACATCAGCGTCACGGCCAACAGTGTCGTGATATCGCCCGCACACCCGCAACAGAACCACGCATACATGGCACTGCACAATCTCGGACTCTTCCACAACCTCGACGTGCGCCTCAACGAAAAGCCGAAAACCAAGACTCCCGGCAACGCTGGCACCAACATCGAAGCGAGCAAAAGCCTGTGGAACGCCATCGAGAACGGCCTCTTCTCCACACAGCACGCCGTGCGTACAAGAACCAAGAAACCTGTCGTCGGCGACGCCTACGACATCATCATCAACGCAAAGACCGCCAACACCGACCAGGAGTTCGAATGCCGCATCGTGGAAGACGGATATGAAGGCACGGGAACGCTCCTGCTCAGCGACATCGTAGGCTACTACCCCGGCGAAATACCGCTCTCCGCATTCCACCACAACGGCTGCCCGCTACGACTCTACGCCACCGTGACCGCCATACGCGAGGACGGGAGATGCACCTTCCGCATGGCCGACGACATCGCCGACTTCACCAACGAGCACTACGAGGAGAACATCAATTGGAACTCGACCATGGTCTGCTCGCTCAACAACCGACGGCCCAACGTGCCGCGCATACCCGCCATCAGCACCGAAGGCTTCTCCATGTCAATAGAAGCCGGCAAGGGCACCAGCCTCTCCGACCTCAACAAAGGCAGACTCGTCATCGTGGGCGACATAAAGATCGGTCCCGACGGATACCTCAACGCCACCTATGTGCGGGACGCCGACCCGACCGAGTTCACCACACAGCGCGCATTCCACAACCTCATGGTACTCTACGCCTACGGTGAGGTCTACACCCAGGACGATGAGGACGAGGACGACAATCAGAAAGTCATCATGGAGGAGTCGCACGTGGGCGAGCTCATCAGCATCATCGACGTGGTGGCCTCCATCGAGACCGACTACGTCAGACGCTACAACTACCTCGCCTACTGCCGGCTGACGGCGAAGATCCTGCAAAAAGACGACCTCGCCAAATACTACGACCTGCGCATGCTCATGGTGGAAGCCCTGAAGTACTTCGAGAAAAACCGCAACGTCAATCCCGAACAGCTCGCCGAACTCAACAAGTGGGGTGACATCATCACCCACCGCGGCCTCTCGTCCACACTCGACAAGCTAACCATCCTGCAACTGCTCAACTCCGACCACTCCGACACGCTCTTCGACTACGTTTCACAAGCCGGAGACGACGACGTGAAAGGACTGGCGTCGCTCGTGGCCTCGCACAACCTCATCAAGAAAATGGGCCTCCAGGAGCAGGCGGTAGACATCATGGAGAAAATATTCGAGCTGCTGGGACTGCGCTGGACCGACAGCAACAAGAAATACTACGGACGCGAAGACTTCCACACGGAGTTCAAGCAGAGCATCGTCTATCCCGCCGGCGCCATGCGCGAGGACATCAACACGCAGACAAGCGTCATACTCAAGGTGATCTGCTCCTTCCTCAACGCCGACGGCGGAAAACTCTACATCGGCGTCAACGACACCGGCTACGAGACGGGCATCGCCAACGACCTGAAGTACAAGCTCTTCGACGGCAACCTCGACAAATACGAGCGCCATATCGTAGACGCCGTCACACTGCGGCTCGGACAGGAAGCAAGCCACCATGTACACTACAGTCTCGACAAGGAGGCCAAAACCACCGTGCTCGTCATCGACGTAGACAGATGCCGCTCGGCCGTCAGCCTCGACGGCATCTACTACGAACGATTCGCCGAGACGTCGCGCGCCCTGCACGAGCCCTACCTCAGCAAGTTTCTTGCCGACCGCGCCTCTGCCTACCCCACTACTACGGCAGTGCCCTCCACCGGCAAAGACACTGCCGCAGCCAATCCGCAAAAGCAGGAAGACCACACCGCGGCATCGGCAACAGTCCCAGGACAGGAATACGCCATCGCCACCTCAACCTACCGCAACAATGCGATACACGACTACGACGAGGGCTACATCCCCACCATCGGCTATATCTGTCTCTGCAAAAACGACACCTACAGCATACACCACGACGAGGACTGGAACACCTACGACCTGCAGCTGGCCGTACACGAGGGCGAAGAGAACGGATGGCTCGTCATGGTCTACCAGGACGGATATATCTCCAAAGTACCCGTAAAGGAACTGCTCGACAAGGACGACAACGCCACCTACAAGCGCTACGCCGACGCGGAAATCGTCTTCGCCTCCATCGTGACCGACAGCGACACCGTCGCCATCGGCGTCGGCGACAGCAAAGGCAACCGCTACATGCGGTTCGACGATGTGGCGAACCTCGGCGAAGACAAGATGCAGGGGCACGGCATCTCCACCATCTCGACACCGCACAGCGGCGTGTACTACTGCGACACGCTCCCCATCGCGACAGTACAGGACACCAGCCTCAAACGCAACGTCAACGACAAGCAGCTCGGCGTGTCGCTGAAAACCAACTACGGACAGGACGTGAGAAAACTATTCCCCAAAATCGGATACTGATGCGAAATGTGGCCGGCGGTATTGTACGGCACGGGAGATTTACCTATCTTTGCATATCCGCCGGCAACCGGAAAGACAAACCACACGAACATGGCAAGATTCATCAACCCCTTCACCGACATCGGATTCAAGCGCATCTTCGGACAGGAAGTGTCAAAACCGCTGATCCTCGACTTTCTCAACAATCTGCTCGAAGGCGAAGAACATCTCCTCAACCTCACGTTCCTCGACAAGGAGCAGCCCGCCCTCTACGAGGACGACCGGTCGCTCGTGTACGACATCTACTGCGAGACTGACCAGGGAAAGAAAATCATCGTCGAGATGCAGAACAAGTCGCAGCCCTACTTCAAGGACCGCAGCATCTACTACGTGTCGGAAGCCATAGCGCGGCAAGGCGAAAGAGGGTCGTCGTGGAGATACGACATCGACGCCGTATACCTCGTGGCCTTTCTCAACTTCTGCCCGATGGACTTCGAAAAGAAATTCCGCACAGACGTCATACTGGCAGACAAGGAAGACAAGAAACCCTTCTCCGACAAGATCAGAATGACTTTTCTTCAACTGCCGCTCTTCGAGAAAGACATAGACGCCTGCGGAAACCAATTTGAAAAATGGATATTTTTACTGAAAAATATGGAAACCTTGACAAGATTGCCCTGGGCCGCAAAAAGCGCAGTGTTCAAAAAACTGGAACAGATAGCCGACGTAGCCTCCCTCACCAAAAGGGAGCGCATGAAGTATGATGAGGGCCTTAGAAAATACCGCGACACATTGTCTGTACTCGAAGGGGCCAAACAAGACGGACTGGCTGAAGGCAGAGCGGAAGGCAGAGCAGAAGGCAGAGCAGAAGGCAGAGCGGAAGGCAGAGCGGAAGGCAGAGCGGAAGGCAGAGCGGAAGGCAGAGCGGAAGGTATCGAGAACGAAAAGGCCGAAACCGCAAGACGCCTACACGCTGTCGGGGCTGACCTGTCCGTCATAGCTGCCGCAACCGGTCTGACCACTGAAGAAGCGAAAGCTCTGCTCAGCGAAAAAGATGAATTCCCCAACACCTGACAACAACAGAAAACAAAATCACAAAAAGAAGGACCAAACACCATGCAAGGCATCATCACCATACTCGTCATCGCCGTCATCGCCATGGCAGCGATACTTGTCCTTGAAATGAGGGACATACGCGCCAAGCTCGACAGTCTAACGGCACACCAGTCCAACATCCGACCCTACACCGGTGCAGAAGAGACAGCGGGTACAGGCGACGGAGAAAAGCGCATGACCAAATCGCTGCTACGCAGTACACTCACCAACATGGGATGCACGGTAGAAGAAGACGACGAAAAACTGTGGACCGAATACCAGGGCGAGAATTTCGTATTCTACTGCAACGAGGAAAACCCCAGCATCAGAATCATCGACTATTCCTGGTACTCCCAGAAACTGGACGACCTGAAAGAACTGTCCTGCCTCAAGTCGGCCATCAACCGCACCAACATGCGCAGCGACTCCACCATAGTGTACGCCATCGACAAGGAAGAAGGAGAAGCGCTTGTACATACAAGCAGGGAAGCCATCTTCATCAAGGAGATACCCGCACTCGAAGACTATGTCAGAAGACAGTTCCACATGATGCTCATCCTGCACCGCTGGCTCTTCGAAGACATCAACGAGGTGCGCAAGGAAAACGCCTGATATCCCGTTTGCTTCTCCCAAGAAATCCACGTTATACTACAAGGGCCTTGTACGGACAGTACAGGGCCCTTGTAGTGTCAGTACAAGGCCTTTGTAGCGACCGTACAAGGCCTTTGTAGTGACCGTACAAGGCCTTTGTACAAATTCATTTGGAACCAGAACAGAAACAAGAGAAAAGGCAGACGCATGAAAGACAGAAGGATGTGGGATGCATTAGTTTCCGGGGCACATCCACATATATTATTGCACAGCGGGAAAGACCTTTAGGGAAATAATGGTTTTAGCGGGAATATATAAATGATATTGCCGGAAACATATAAAAACAAAAAAATCCCCGCAGCTCCGAAGAACCACGGGGAAACACCCCTGTGGGCGCTGAGGGATTCGAACCCCCGACCCTCTGCTTGTAAGGCAGACGCTCTAAACCAGCTGAGCTAAGCGCCCTTCAGACTTCCTGTCTGAAAGCGAGTGCAAAGGTACAACTTTTTCTCTATCCCGCAAACTTTTTCGGCATCTTTTTTCACAAAACACGATTATAGTGCCTACAAACGTAGTCTGCGACGATTCTTCCCCACCAAGACCTATCCGCTGGCGAGAATTTTGGAAGAATTGTTTGCATGTTCCAAGTATTTTGCCGAATTTCACAGAGGAGTTTACAAAACAATCCCAGATTATGCCTTCATCCTACGATTCATATATACGCCCGACAAACCCTACTTACCGTGAATTGTTCGACCGGGAACTTCACGGTTATACCCTGACCGTCCCTCCATACCAACGACCTTACGCATGGACCCGAAAGAAAGTCGAGACCCTGATGAATGACTGGATGGAGTATCTGCAGTCGGCACAATACGACAACAGGATCGACTACTACATGGGTACCGTCATTGTGCATAGAGACAAGGAGGAGAAGAGATGGAATATCGTGGACGGCCAACAGCGGCTGACGACATTACTGATTCTGGACTATGTCCTGAACGGCGAGTCTTCCGCACTGGTCAAGCACCAAAAGAATATCGACATCAATGTAAAGTCGAATGATGCAAAAGCCACAATCGAAAGCATCACCTTGTATGCCAAGAAGAAGTGCGGGGCCGGAGGAACCTGCAGACTGCTGCAGCAAAAAGACATTTACAGCCATCTCCGGTTCACGGTAATTTTGACCGACAACGAAGACGATGCGTTCACTTTCTTCGATTCCCAAAACAACCGGGGTGTGCAGCCGTCAGCCGTAGATGTCTTGAAGGCTGTACATTTGAGGGCAATCCATGCAGACGACGAACTGCAGCATGCATCAGCCCGCCTATGGGAGGACATACAAAACACGGGGCATAACATTTTCCGCAATCCGGCAGAACAATACCTCAACGACCTGATCGTCTCAGGACTTTGGCGCATGCGGACATGGAAAGGAAACACTTTCGGATATTCCGCTTCCTACGAAAGTGTCATGCACGAATTTTCAGAAAAACCGGCCTATTCGGGAAGGAACAGCATCAAGGTATATTCCGTCCCTGCGACCTATGAACTTACCGTGAACAGCAAGATGGAAACATCCAAGGAGCGCCTGCCTGCAGAGAACACGCCAAAAGCCTATCCCTTCACAGTCCGGCAGCCCTTGTACAAAGGAATATGCTTTTTCACATTTGTGAATACCTATCACCAGATAGCGCAGAGGCTGTTCGTGGAAAAATGCGACGACGCCGAAATCGAAAAAATGCGGCGCCTCTTCCGCCAACTGTACCTGGACACCGGAAGCACGACCTACATGAGCGACCATTTCATAATGCTGGTCATTTTCTACTACGACAAGTTTGCCTCTGAAAACCTGTATCATTTCGCCCTGTGCGTCGACAACCTCATAGGCCAATGGCGGACGGACAATTACTTTTTCAGAAAAGAAGCGATGATGAACGCCATGAAGAAAAACAACATTCTTGACTTCATACAGATCAGTTACGAGTCTGATGACGTGGTACGGTACCTGTTGGAAACCAAGATGGAAAAGAAGCACAGGGAAGCCCCCCGCCCAAATTCACCGATATCGAAATACAAGGAAGCCAACTTCAGATATTTCAATCAGACGGAACAGGACGGCTCCGATTTCACCACGCAAAAGACAGAATGGATAAAGGAAATCATCGAAAATGGAAAATAGACAATACCGCTCCAGCAATGTCACGTTGACGGAAATCGTACAAAAGGACATTCTCTTCTACATTCCCATCTACCAACGGCTATATGTATGGAAGGATCTGCAGGTAAACAAACTGCTTGAGGACCTTTTTGCCGCGTACGAAAGGAAGGAGCCGCACTACTATCTTGGCGGAGTAATCACATGCCCCAACGGAAACAAGGAGAATCTGATCGACGGCCAACAACGGTTTACGACTCTGTGGCTCGTATGCATGGTGCTCTCGCATATGGACGAAAAGGTCTGCGACGAAATGAAGCAGTTCTGCAGAAGCAAAGAGCATCTGCGCATACACTTTGCCATCCGCCCTCAAATATCAGAATTTCTGACACGTCTTCTGGAAGGCAACACCATCGACGACAAAGAATTGTCAGACATTTCGGATGTCAGGAACATCATTGCGGCAATAGGCAATATCGAGACTTTCTGTGAAGCCGGGGAACACAGAAAAAGCCTGGCGGGATTTTCCGAATTCATAATGAGATGCGTCATTCTTGTAAGAACAGAAATACCCGAAGACACTGACCTCAACAAACTGTTCGAGCTCATCAACGGACGCGGGCAACAACTCTCGCAAACAGATATCCTCAAATCGCACATTCTGAATCTGACAAGGGATGAACCGGACGGTAACGAGGACCGCCTGATCAGGTACGGACAGATATGGAATGCCTGCGCTGACATGAACGGATACATAGAGCACAACATTCAGAAAGAAGACCCTTCGCTCTCATGGAAAGACCGCCTTGTCTTTGACAACAAAACCGGCTGCACCGAGGAAGGCACAACGGCTGACTTCGGCTACGATTTCATCGAAAACTATATCCGGCGCCCCGTAGAAGACGTCCTGGAAACTCAGCCGGTATCGCTTCTGGAAATCATCCGGGAAACGGCAGCCGGCAATGGTGCAGACCAAGAACACAAAAACGGGAGTTCCTGCAACACTGACCAGTGGAGCGGAAAAGAAGTCAGAAGCATAGTCTCCTTCCCCATGCTTCTTCTTTACACGCTGCGCATATTCCTCATCCAAAACAAACTGTGCCTTTATGGAGAAAAAGACATTTACGACATCAATTCCTTCAACGAAAAGAAACTGCTGGAAATCTTCTCTCCCGCCGTTGCCCGGATGAAGAGCGACAGAACGGCAGGCCACTTCATGAAGCTGCTGTGGCAGACAAGAGTACTGTTCGACAAAAACATTGTGAAGTGGGTGAAAGAAGAAGGAGAGTCAGAAGCCGTGCTTGCCCTCCGTACTTTACGCATCTCAAAGGACAAGAATACGGGAAACTTCCGTGTGCACCGCGACGGGGCCAATGGCGACAACGGCATCACCGCGATGACCCAACTGCAAAGTATACTGTACTTTTCGCAGCCCCGTATCTACGAACACTGGATTTGTCCGTTTTTGCTCCATTCGTTTGACGAGAACGACGCCAACGCCTTATTGCAGTACCTGCAGCAGCTCGACAACGCCCTCCTTTGTCTCGACAGTGACCAGGATATGCTCAGACGCACCTATAACGTGATGGTCAACGGACTGGGGAACCACACCGGAAAAGATTTTTCTGAATATTTCAACCGTCTTGCCGAGCAGAACGACGGCTGCAAATTCGCCCATTACCTCTTCTATAAAATGGAATACATCCTTTGGTGGAAAAACAGGCAAAATCCAAAATATCCCTATTGGAATTCCTATAGACTGACTTCAAAAAACTCGGTAGAGCACATCAATCCACAAACGCCGAAATACGCCGGGGAACAAATCAGCTATCTCCATACTTTTGGCAACCTGGTACTGGTTGCTAGAGAAGTGAATTCGTCATACAGTAACAAATCCTTCGAGGAAAAGAAAGCACAGTTCAGGAATAAGCGGGACAAAGGCCACCAGCTGGACTCATTGAAATCAGATGTCATCTATTCTACTGAAGCCACAGAATGGAACAACACCGAGTGCAGACAGCATCTTAGCAAGATGAAAGAAATAGCCGAAGAGTATTTTTCCGCTACAACAGAAAATTAGCAGACTGAATGAAAAGTACGAACCATTGCAGCCGCAAGTTATGAAACTTGCGCAACTATTTGTAGTGACATTGTCTAAATCCGGCCACTATTCCGAGTCTGTCCAAAGATACGGTTGGATGCGGAAACAGCAAGAGGGGTTTCTTCCTTGACGGAAGAAACCCCTCTATTTTGTAGCTATGATGTCAGAGAATGATTAGTCCTTCACCTGAACAGTAGCACGACGGTTGAACGAGATCGGAGAGAGGTCGTTCACACCACCCTTGGCAGCGGTAGTGATCTTGTCGCGGCTTACACCCATCTTCACGAGCTCGTTGGCAACGGTCTCAGCACGCTTCTCAGACAGAGTCTGGTTGTGTGCGGGCTTACCTGTAGCGCTGTCGGCATAACCGGTAACGAGGAGGTTGGCATCGTTGTCCTTAGCGTAGTCAGCAAGAGCCTGTACGTTTACAAGATCCTTCTTGGAAGCGATGTTGTACTTGTCGATGTTGAAGAATACAGATACGGGAGTGTTGACGAACTCCTTGACAGCTGCAGTGGGCTCATCCTTCTTGGCAGCGAGGAGCTGCTTCAGGCGGGCGTTCTCAGCGTTGGCGTCGTTGAGCTGAGCGTTGAGTGCGTCGATCTGGCTCTGAGAGAGAGCCTTGATGGCGTCAACATCGGGAGTCTTGTCCCAAGAAGCCTTGCCGAGGTTGAAGGTCAGACCCAGCTCTGCATAGAGGTGGTTGTCGTGGCTGTCCCATCCGCGCTGGCCGTTGGAAGCGTCAACACCGTCGTGGTCGCCCTCGTAGCGGTTCCAGCCCAACTCGAAGTTGATGGCGGTCTTCTTGCTTACGTAGAACTGGTTGAGGATACCTACGCTGAGGTCCATACCGTAACGGTTGTATGTGCAAGAGCGGGTAATACCGGCACCGATGAAGGGAACGAAGTTCCAAACACGGTTGGGGTTGTATCCGCAAAGCA
>CAVHOL010000084.1:0-10837 GCA_963637655.1 bacterium
AAGGAGCATAGCGGGCTATGCGACTGAAGAAGGACGAAAAAGATGCCGGATAAAATCAAAAAGACACAAAGAGTATACCCGTCAAATAATAGAGTTTAATAATGCGTGGAATTTTTAGAACACGCCTAAAAAAAAACAGAACACTATGTACAAGATTCAAGCCAACGCTTCCGGTACAAGAAGCATCGAAGTCAGCGAAAAACATCTGGAGACCATAGAGAAATATGCATTGCTGAAAAACCTGATCGACAGCAATGGCATCATCGACGAGTCGGTACTCGACAAGCTCAAGCTCAACGTGCGCTCCATGCTTGAGTCAGGGTCGGCTACCGACAAGGATCTGCTCGACCTCTGCCTCGACGTGATCTACAACAACAACATGAAGTCTTTCGGTCTGCACAAACTTGTGCTCCTCTACATCGAATGGGAGAAAAACAGACCGGAAGAAGACGGAGAAACAGAGGAATAAGACAAAGGGCGGTTCTGCCACCGCCACCGTAAAAACCATCAACAAGACGCATGAAAGAGTATCAGCTCACCGACTGGCTGCCGACAACAAAAAAGGAAATTGAACTGAGGGGATGGGACTATGTCGACGTGATATTGTTCTCGGGCGACGCCTATGTCGACCATCCCTCCTTCGGCGCTGCCGTCATCGGACGCACGCTGGAGGCTGCCGGCTACCGTGTGGCCATCGTTCCCCAGCCTGACTGGCACGGCGACTACCGTGACTTCAAGAAGCTGGGCCGCCCCCGCCTGTTTTTCGGCATCGCGCCGGGGTGCATGGACTCTATGGTCAACAAGTACACCGCCAGTCGCCGCCTGCGCTCCGAAGACGCCTACAGTCCCGACGGAAGGCATGACTGCCGGCCGGAGTTCCCGACCATCGTCTACACGAAGATACTCAAGCAGCTGTTTCCCGACGTGCCGGTGGCGCTCGGCGGCATCGAGGCTTCCATGCGCCGTGTCACCCATTACGACTATTGGCAGGACGGTCTGAGGAAGTGCATCCTGTTCGACTCGGGTGCCGACCTTATCATCTATGGCATGGGCGAAAAGCCCATCATCCGCCTTTGTGAGGAACTGGAGGAGGGGCGTCCCATACAGGAGATACGTGATATACCGCAGACCGTGTTCCTTTGCCGCGAAAACGAAATTCCCGGCGGTATCAGGGAAGACGATATCGTACTGCACAGCCATGAGGAATGTCTGCGCAACAAGAAGGCGCAGGCCGAAAATTTCCGTCATGTAGAGGAGGAGTCCAACAAGATGCACGCCCAGCGCCTGCTCCAGGCCGTCGACAACCGCTATACGGTGGTCAATCCGCCCTATCCGCCGATGACCACCGAAGAGCTTGATGCCTCGTTTGACCTGCCCTACACCCGGTTGCCGCATCCCAAGTACAAGGGCAAGCGCATACCGGCGTATGAGATGATCAAGTTCTCGGTCAATATCCACCGCGGGTGTTTCGGCGGCTGCGCTTTCTGTACCATCAGTGCCCACCAGGGCAAGTTTATCGTATGCCGCAGCAAGGAAAGCATTCTCAAGGAGGTGAAGAAAATCACCGCCATGCCCGACTTCAAGGGCTATCTCTCCGATCTCGGCGGACCGTCGGCCAATATGTACGGCATGGGCGGACGCAACCGCAAGGCGTGCGAGCACTGCAAGCGGCCCTCGTGCATCCATCCGCAGATCTGTCCCAACCTCAATACAGACCACAGCCGTCTGCTCGACGTCTATCATGCCGTGGATGCGTTGCCCGGCATCAAGAAGAGCTTTATCGGAAGCGGTGTGCGCTACGACCTTCTCCTGCACAAGAGCAAGGACGAGAAGAGCAATGAGGCGGCGCGCCAGTATACCCGCGAACTGATCTGCCGACATGTCAGCGGCCGACTGAAGGTGGCACCCGAACATACCAGCGACAACGTGCTGAGGCTGATGCGAAAGCCGCCCTTCTCGTTGTTCGGCGAGTTCAAGCGCATCTTCGACAAGATCAATGCCGAGGAGAACCTGCGCCAGCAGATCATACCGTACTTCATCAGCAGCCATCCGGGATGCCACGAGGAGGACATGGCCGAACTGGCCGTGCTGACCAAGCGCATGGACTTCCATCTCGAGCAGGTGCAGGACTTCACCCCGACGCCGATGACGGTCAGTACCGAAGCCTGGTATACGGGCTACGACCCCTACACGCTCGAACCGGTGTTCAGTGCCAAGACTCCCCGCGAGAAGCAGGCGCAGCGCCAGTTCTTCTTCTGGTACAAGCCCGAGGAACGCCGCAATATAGAGCAGTCGCTCCGCCGTATCGGGCGCACGGACCTTATCGCAGAGCTTTGCCGTCCGTCGGGCGGCGGGTACAAGCGCCCGGCGTATGCCGATGAGGAGGACGAGGAATACAGCCCCGCAGTCCGTGCGCGCGGTGGCCGGAACGGCCGTGACCTGCCGAAGCGCGGGGCGGCCGACAAGGGCAAGCGCTCTTCCTACAATCCCAATTTCGCACCGGGCGGCGCACGGCGACCCTCCGGCGGCGGACGCACACCGCAAGAATCCTATCAGAGAAATGAAAATCATAGAGCAACAGGTAACCCCAAAAAGCAACAAGGCAAAGCCGGAGGACGGCATCGTCAGCACTGACAATTTTGTGGCTGTCATCGACGGCAGTACCAGCAAGACCACACGCCGGCATTCGCGGTGGTACAGCAATGGCCGCTATGCGATGAAGCTAATCAGCGACTACATACGCCATGCCGACAAGAATATTGGCGTGGAGCGTTTTTGCCAGGAGGTGACCGAGGTGATAAGAAAACACTACAAGAAGAGCGAGATGGAGCATTTGGCTGCCCATCCCGAAGAGCGGTTGTGTGCCAGCTGTATCGTGTTCAGCCGCTTGCGCCGTGAGATCTGGATGATAGGCGACTGCCAGTGCCTTGTCGGCGACGAATACTATGACAATCCCAAGCCCGGAGAGGCGCAGGTAGCCGCCCTCCGTGCAGCGGAGGCCCGGCGCTTGCTGCAGTCGGGCGAGTGTACGGTCGACGACCTCAGACGCGATGATGTCTCCCGCAAGGCCATCCTTCCGCAGCTTGTCGCATCGATGGTCAAAGAGAATGTCGACTATGCCGTCATCGACGGTTTCCCCATCCCCATGCGCAAGGTCAAGGTGCTCACGCTCGACTTCTCGCCCTGGACCGTCGTGCTGGCCTCCGACGGCTATCCCTTCCTCTGTCCTACGCTGGAAGAAAGCGAGGCACGCCTGCAGCGGCAGATAGCGTCAGACCCTCTCAACATAGATTCCTTCAAGGCGACAAAGGCATGTCTTGAGGGCAACAATTCTTTTGACGACCGCAGTTACATCCGCTTGGAGGTGTAGGAGGGGGTGCGACATGGCCCCCAAAAATTCTACTACCGGACATCGACAATCTCATGGAACTCCTGTGTGGCATTGTCAATGGCATTGACGTTGGTGCTTTTTCCTCCGGAAAATCTCCAAGTCACAGATATGCCTATGCTCTGTACAGATGTACAGTTGTTATAGGAAACCAGACATCCATTGGCGGATCTGTCGTATTTCCGACGGTTTCCCAATGCGTTGAAGATGACTGTAAACTGTAGCTTGTTCTTGCATGCCGACTTGTAGATCTGTCCTCCGATATTGTACACTCTGTAGTAGGCGCGGTCGAAAGTTTTGTAGGTAGGTTCGAATATAGCATTGACCATACCGCCCCAACCGTGTGCAAAGTTGAAGGAATTGTACATTGTATAATATTGCCGGATTCTTGTCTTGTTGTAGTACACCTCATCTAAGGTCAGGTCTTCAGGATGAATTTCAGTACGTCCGGACAATTTCATGTTCCAAAATTTTGTTGGCTTCCAGTTGATTTCCACCCCTAGCCCGTATACGTCGCGGCCGGGCAGATTGACGGGCGTCGTGTAGAACACATCTGCAGATTCCGTACTTTTCTTTGTTTCCCAATAAATGCTGTTCTTGGAGTGCGCATACAGTGCTGTGACGTTTATGGTATTGCGGAATAGCGAAACGCCGGCCATGACAAAATCAGAGGAGGGCGATTTCAGTTTCGGGTTTCCTGTGGTGTAGTTGTGTGCGTCGCTCCACTCGATTGCCGATGAGATGGCAGCGTAGGGTATGTTGTCCAGGGTACGCTTGTAGTTGACCATCAAGGAGTGTTTCCCGTTTTTGCCTAAAGGCATCATCAGCTGAACCGTCGGGTTGATGCCCCATTGGGTGGATGAGGACTTTGCGCCGTCGGGGAGCGTTTTGTATGATATTCTGTTTGACTGAAAATTTACTCCTGCGCTGTACATCATCTTCCACAACTGTCCCATTGCGGAGAAGTACACCAGCGGAACCCATCCGCTTGTGCGTGATGGTGTCTGACTGGTCTGGAATTGTTCCGAATACTCCTCGTCCTTTCTTGTATAAGGTGCGTATTCAGACGTGATGTATTGTATGGACGCACCGTATTTCCAAATGTGTTTGGGGTCGTGCGAGTCGGTTGCGTCTATTGAAAACTTGTACATGTTCAGCGAAGACTTGTCTGCGGATGAGACCGTCGGTGTCTTGCCGTACCAGTAATTTGAGTTACTGTCAGAATGACGGTTGAAATAGTCGCCTGTACACTCCAGTGTCATGCCGTTCGGCTTGAGGACGGTCGTGTTTTTCAAGGTGACTTCCTGGTCCAGGTAGGTGCTTCTTCTGCGTATGTCTGACGAAATGGGATTGTCCTGAAGCAATGAACTGGAAGTGGTGTTGAGTCTGTTTGTCGCGATATAATAACTTCCCCCAAAGGTGTTCTTGTCAGTTATCGGCATCGTTAGACTGAGACGGTTTCTGATGGTATGCCCACGATATACGACGCTTTCGTCTGTTTGCTCGTTCACGTCCTCCGTATTGTTCCATATGGTTTGTTTCGCAGTCTCTTCAGGTTGACTGAAGTCCAGCGCGAGATTGTCGTAGACACTGAGCTTTTTGTAACGTCCGTACAAGACGCCGCCTGCCTTTTCGTTGCTGAAACCATATGCTGGGTATACGGTCAGACCTCCAGTCGCAGAACCGTAAAAGCCTCCGCGAGGGGGGCGGCGCAAGAAGATTTCGATGCGTCCTCCCGTGAAGGCGGCGTTCTGGTCGCTTCCGGCAAGAAAATTCACCTTGGCCTTGTCTATCATGTCGGCGGGCATATTGGCAAGTTCGTCCAAGGACGGAAGTTTTACACCGTCTACATAAATGTCACTTATCGACAATCCATTGATTTTATAGCCGCTGTCTTCTTTGCTTATGCCAGGAAGAAACAGAAGGACATCGGAAACCTGTTTTCCTTTGACCAACTCCGATGACCTAAGATTTACAGTATAACCCTGGGCGTCTTGCTTGATTCGTGACGCCGTTATCAGAGTACCCTCAAGAGCGTTTGCATCTTCCCGCATTGTAATCGGATTTAATTTTCCTGCCGTACATACTTGGTATGCGGTTTTATATCCGATGTAGGATACGTGTAAGATGTATTCCTTGCCGGCCTTTACGGGGATAATAAATTCTCCGTCTGCATTTGTGGCAACTCCATAGACGAATGATGAATCTTGCTTGTCTCGAAGTATAACGCTTGCGGACGAAAGTATATGGTTGTGTTCGTCTGTTACCTTTCCGGAAATGGTCTGTGCGGAAACCTGTTCCACAAAGAGCATGGTGAGTACAGTTAATAAAATTTCGAGTTTCATAGGCTATTGCTTGCAATCATGTCATAAAAATACTTTTGTATGTTGGCAGATGTGTTTACGCGCATTGTAGGTTTTGGACAATGCCCATTGGGGGACTCGCTTCGTTTTTGAAAACATACCGTACATATTGGAAGCAAACGGCATGTCGGGCATTGTTCGGTAAATCGTTTCTCCTTCCTCTTTTTTTCAGCGTCGCCATATATGATATGGCCGGATGCATCCAAAAAGCCTAATCTGTGCTCAGGTTTGAAATCTCTCGCGGTACATTTGAATATGTCACCGTTATAGTTGATTACGACATGATTGTCGTAATCTGCATAGCAAGGATGGATGCTGTCTCCGTAGAATGAATTGATGTTGGTCTTTATTCCCCAATTGATGATGTCTGTTTTCAGTGAGGATCTCTTTTGTCGCAAATCATCTGATTCTGGTTCTTGCCATACTTTATAAAACGAAAACCGTAAGTTGGGGTATTTCCAGTATGGTTCAAAGTCTTTCATTAGTTCTCTGAACGATTCAATGTTTGACTTTGTGTAGTTGCATCTGATTGTTGTTATTACGCCTTTTTGGATGGCATATTCCAAATGTCTTCTAGTGATGTCATAGCCTCCAACTCCATTGGAAAAACATTTTACGGAGTTGTGTATTTCTCTGTTGCCGTCAAAAGCGACCTGTATGCTAAATGTAATTCCGAGATTTGATAATTCATCTACTACGATAGGACTAAGGCATATTCCATTCGTTGTTATGCTTAGTGCAAAACGTTTATTATAAGCCATGCATATCTCGTGGCATTTCTTTACCAGCGGATAGACTACTTTCTTGTATTTCAGTAACGGCTCCCCACCAAAGAAAGAAACATGAATTTGTTCCAGTTCGCAGCAATCCATCTGATGTTCGACATACTTAATGACGGCATCAATGGTATCGGAACTCATGCAACTTCCTTTAACGTGCGATTCATAGCAATACCAGCATTTGAGGTTGCAATCAAGAGTGGGATTGATAGTGATTCTAAGATTTGCGTTGGATGAGAATTTACGGTTGAGTATTTGCATACATTCGTATATCTCATCTTTCTCGTCAGGAAAGATGAATTTTTCAGATAGCAGGCTTGCATACAATTCGGGATGTGTATGCTCTATTGTACGAATATTATTGTTGAAACCCTCTATCATGAGGTTTTCCAAATCGGAGTCTAAGGTGAAATATTTTTTTCTTAGGGAATTGAATAAATACAATCTGTCTTTGTCCCTTATTAATTCGTTGTATCTGCTCCATTTCATAAATAGAAGGTTTTTGAGGATTAATAAAAGAGAAAAAGGACATTGCTATCGCGTTTTCTTCTGTTGTCAAAAGTATACAAAAGTGGTGGCCTTTTCTAGTCTGTTTTGGTAGTGGAAATGTTTGGAATCCACTTCAAATGGAAGTCCCGATAAATCGTTCTGTATAAGAATGGGAAGATGTGAACTAAAAGAGAAACTGGTAAAGAATTCCTGCTTTCACCAGTTTCTCCTGTTCTTTGTATCAAGGAATTGTAGTCCCTGATGATGAGTCTCCGGATGGTTTGTTGACCGGGCATTCTATACAAGTGCCAGTACAATTGATGTTGGTGTCACACCATCCACCTGCCAAACAGTTCTTGTTTGATGCAAACAAGTTGTTGGAAATATCAGGTATGGCCTCAATAGAGAAGCCTCCTTTCAGCTTCCCTGCGTCATCCATACTGAGTTTCGTGATTTTTCCGCTCTCATTCATAACTTTAATTTGTTACAGACGGTTCTTACTCATACAGCTTTTCAGATTTCGCTCCTTTTTCTCTTGGAACTGTATGGTCAGCACAAATCTATAGGGTTATTGTAAAGACTTGTTGTCGCAAATATAGCGGAAAAATAGACCAAAGCCAAATAATAAAGGAAAATATTATTCTCAAATGTCGTAATTCATACTAAAGTATTATATTTTGTGTTTTTTGCTTAGGCATTTATTGGAAAATGAGGTATATTTGCGTTGTAATTTAATAACTCACTAGTAAAATACCATGTTGGATATAACCCGATTTTTCTTTGGTCAAACAGTCTCCAATAATGAGGAGGAAAACCAAAATACGGCACCAATATTAGAGACGATTGATGCAGCATGCCGTTTGAGTAGACAGAGTGCTTTAATAATTGATTTTTTTAGCCATATTATAGTTTATAAATCAAAGCGTCTGCTATTCATAGATGAAACTGTTTCTACGGATAGAAAAAGAGAAAGTATAAATCCTTATTGGTCATTAATGTCAGATGATATTATGGAAAAGTATATGTGTGTTATGGATAATTATTTGTTGGCAGAAAAAGGCTTGTCCTATGGGGAATTCTCCAGCCACGTTAGTATATTCGATTATCCTATTACAGTCCGTGGTCATGAGTTGTATATAACGCAGAGATTCACGCCGATAACAATGGGTTGTGGCGGATCTGTAAAATTAGGACTGTTTACAGTCAGTCACTCCAATAAGGGGGAGATGAATTGCTCTATAATTACTCAATCTGACAAAAGATACCGATTTGATTTTAGTGAGGGGCGGTTCGTAAGTATCGGCCTCAATGCAACATTGAGTACATCGGAGAAGGCAATACTTCACCGTGCAAAAATGGGCATGACCAATGAAGAAATCGCCAAGGATCTTTATATTTCGGTAAATAAAGTCAAAACACATCGTGTGCGCATCTTTAAGAAATTGCAAGTTGAAACAATAACGGAAGCATTGATTGTTGCAGACAATTGTCATTTGCTGTGAGGGTGATTGGAAAAAACAGGACAGTTGTCCCAGGCCTCACAAATTCCCCATAGTGTAAAGTGGCAGATAGCAATCTCTACTGCAAAAGTTTGGGAAATAACAAAGAATAGGCTATCTTTGCAAATGATAGACTGTACGCCGGTAAATGTTCAAGACAACCTAGGCTTCTGTGTCCGGTCTGCACTTATAGACAAGCGGTCTTGTTGGCGGATTCCAAGAAGAAGCCTTTCCCGTCAGAATTCAAAATCATTAGGCGTACAGTCTCCCAAAATGCGCCATTAAGTACACTTATATATATGAACAGAACTATTATTACAGTAGTGGGCAAGGACACGGTAGGTATCATTGCCAAGGTCTGCAGTTTCCTGGCAGAAAACGATATCAACATTCTCGACATCTCACAGACCATCGTGCAGGGTTACTTCAACATGATGATGATAGTAGACCCCACTTCCTCGAAAATTTCCTTCGAAGAGTCCTCGGAGCGTCTTGCAGCTATTGGCACCGAACTGGGTGTGCAGGTGAAATGCCAGCGTGAAGACATCTTCGACATGATGCACCGTGTGTAGGCGTATATTGGAAACGTGCCAATATCACCCGAAGTTTAATCATATACGGTGGGATTTTTTTGTAGAACCATCTTTTTTTAGAAGCACAGTATGATCAATATCTCAGAGGTTATCGAAACCAACCAGATGATAGAGCAGGAAAATCTCGACGTGCGTACCATCACCATGGGCATCAACTTGCTCGATTGCGCCGATGGACGTCTCGACGTGCTCTGTCAGAACATATACGACAAAATCACGCGGCTTGCCCGCGACTTGGTGAAAACAGGTGAGGACATCTCGCGCGAGTACGGCATACCTATTGTCAACAAGCGCATCTCCATCACGCCTATCGCACTGGTGGGCGGTTCGGCCTGCAAGACTCCCGACGACTATGTCACCGTTGCCAAGACGCTTGACCGTGCGGCCAAAGAATTGGGTGTGAACTTTCTCGGCGGCTATTCCGCCATCGTCTCAAAGGGCATGAGCCGCAGCGACGAACTGCTCATACGCAGCATACCGCGTGCCATGGCCGAAACGGAACGTATCTGTAGCTCGGTCAATGTAGGTTCGACGAAGACCGGTATCAATATGGATGCAGTCAGACTGATGGGCGAGATCGTGAAGGAAACGGCCGAGCAGACCAAGGACAGAGGCTCGCTGGGATGTGCCAAACTGGTGGTGCTCTGCAATGCCCCCGATGACAATCCCTTTATGGCCGGCGCCTTCCATGGTGTATCTGAAGCCGATGCGGTCATCAGTGTGGGTGTCAGCGGTCCCGGCGTAGTGAAATGTGCGCTAGAGTCAGTGCGCGGCGAGACATTTGAGGTGCTCTGCGAGACCATCAAGCGCACGGCCTTCAAGATCACCCGTGTCGGACAGCTTGTGGCCAAGGAAGCCTCGCGCCGTCTGAATATCCCCTTCGGCATCATCGACCTCTCGCTTGCCCCGACACCCGCTATTGGCGACAGTGTGGCCGATATCCTCAAGGAGATCGGTGTGGAGCAGCCCGGTGCGCCCGGCACGACGGCAGCATTGGCGCTGCTCAACGACCAGGTGAAGAAAGGCGGCATCATGGCCTCTTCGTACGTAGGCGGACTGAGCGGCGCTTTTATTCCCGTGAGCGAAGACCAGGGCATGATAGACGCCGTCGAAGCCGGTGCCCTGACCCTGGAAAAGCTGGAGGCCATGACTTGTGTCTGCTCCGTAGGTCTCGACATGATTGCCATACCGGGAGATACGCCCGCCACCAGCATCTCGGGCATCATTGCCGATGAGGCTGCCATCGGTATGGTCAACCAGAAGACAACGGCCGTGCGCATCATTCCTGCTGCAGGCATGAAGGTGGGCGACACAGTAGACTTCGGAGGTCTGCTCGGCTATGCTCCCATCATGCCGGTCAATGCCTTCGGCAGTGACAACTTTGTCAACCGCGCCGGCCGTATACCGGCCCCGGTACACAGTTTCAAGAACTAAGATTGCTCTTTGCGGATTGCGGGAACTTGCAGTTTTTCTTTGCACGTTCCCGTTTTTCCGTATTCATTGCAAAAGGGCGGAGAGAAGCATCTGGAATGTGCTTCTCTCCGCCCTTTCGGGTTTGTAGTGTGTGCCGGTATTATTGGTGTTCAGGGCGCATGGAGTGCCGCGGGTGGCTTCTTTCTCCGGTCGTATATATGCAAAAAGAGGATTTTACACTAAGTAAAATCCTCTGTTAAAGTGACTCCGCTGGGATTCAAACCCGGAACCTTCTGATCCGTAGTCAGATGCT
>CAVHOL010000085.1:0-10654 GCA_963637655.1 bacterium
ACATAAAACAAGAAAATATAGACCTGTGCTAAAATTTTATCCACGGACTTATGCAGCTGTGCCATTTTTCGGGTGCATCGAAAACCAAGCTAGAGAATCTCTTCCGGACTTTTCACGAAACAGCTGGCTCCATGCGCCAACAGGAAATCTTTGTCACGAAATCCCCATAAGACACTGATACAAGGAATCCCGCAATTCTTAGCCGTCATGACATCCACATCACTGTCGCCGATATACACAGCACCGGATTTGTCGCTATGTAATTGACGCAATGCTTCCAATACCGTATCTGGAGCTGGTTTTTTTCTGACATCCTCACGCTCGCCTATCGCCACGGAGATATATTTTGCAAAAAAATGCCGACACAAATCGTTTGTAGCAGCATAGAATTTGTTGCTGACCACTGCAATTTTTCTTCCTTCACAATGTAAACGCTCAAGCATATCCATGACTCCTGGATAAGGACGTGTTGTATCCAGGCCATGTTCCAAGTAGTGCTGGCGGAAATCTGCAAAAACCCGCTCAAACATAGGATTTTCAAGTCCTTCTGGTATTGCCCGCTCCATCAACTTCTTCACACCATTCCCTACAAATTGGCGGACTTCGTCCACTGTACGTTCCGGAAAGCCATTTGTACGGAGTGCATAATTGCAACTCGAAGCCAAATCATCAAGCGTATTCAGCAAAGTACCATCAAGGTCGAAAATATAAGTTTCATACATAAAGCTTTTTTTTAACGTTATCCGATATAAAAACAAAAGTACACAATCTTCTCTATACATGGACACTTTTGCGGGACAAAATGACATTATTTAGCTTCATAGAAGACATTTTCTTCGAAAGCAGGATAGAAAGGCGGGGTATTGACATTTAAACACACGATATAGCGAAAAAACTTTATTATTAAATTAAGTTTTTTCGCCATTTTTTATACCTTTGCAGATAGTTCAACTAAAACTAATACAAATCAATGGAAATAACGGAATACAGAGCTAGTCTGAAAGGTAAGATTTTGAAAGCTTCTATGGAAGAGTTCATAAGCAAGGGTATTCGTCCTGTTAGAATGGACGACATTGCAAACTCGCTTGCCATCTCGAAAAGAACACTTTACGAGATATACTCAAACAAGGAGGAACTCCTTCTGGAGAGTACCCGTATGAGTGAAGAAGAGTACGACAGCCACATTAGTGCATATAAGGAAGATCCGAATCACAATGTCATAGATATACTCATAGAGTCTTACAATTACCGCATAAAACGGCTCTCTGGTGTAAATCCCATGTTCTTTTCTGATATGCGCAAATACCAAAGCGTAGTAGCCTATTTCGAACAGATACGAAAAGAACGTCACGCGCGTACTATAGAGTTTTTCAAGCAAGGCGTTGTAGAAGGGTGTTTCCGACAGGATGTAAACTTTGATATATTCTGTCGCATAGGAAATGCATCTATGGAATATATCATGCAAAACCAAATGTACAAAGAATACGACTTAAAGTATATCTTGGACAACGTGATTATGCTTTTTGTACGCGGAATCTGCACCGAGAAGGGCCTTGAGCAATTGGATGCCTGTATAGCGGAAAATAAAATATAATAGAACACCATCTTGTACTTTTTGATCAACAACCAGGATTCTATGGAAATGCCAAAGAGTCTTGGTTGCTACAAAATTGTCCGATTGCGATTTGGACACGATTCATTGCTCACAAATGTAGTCAAACACTTTGACCAACAATATTTTTTATATAAATTTGCAAAGAGATCGAAGAAATTATCCTGAAAGAAATTCTCCTATTAATTATATAAAAGATCAGTTATGCAACCAATTATCATTGCTGGCCCTTGTGTGATAGAATCCCAACAATTACTGGAAACCGTAGCAGAATGTCTTGTTACGATTAAGAACCGATCGGGTATTGACATCATATTCAAATCCTCTTTCGATAAAGCCAACAGGACCTCAATAAAATCATATAGAGGTCCTGGTTTGGAAAAGGGCATTCAGATGCTGGCAGATATAAAGTCAAAGTATGATTTGCGCATTTTGACAGATATTCACGAGAGTTACCAAGCTGAGTCCGTAGGACAAGTAGCGGATGTATTGCAAATACCAGCTTTTTTGTGCAGACAGACTGATTTGTTGACGGCCGCGGCCCATACTGGTAAGATTGTCAATATAAAGAAAGCACAATTTCTCAGTGGAAAAGATATGGTATACCCCGTTGAAAAAGCATATGACGCAGGAGCAAAGGAAGTATGGCTGACAGAAAGGGGCAACATGTACGGATACAACAATCTGGTTGTTGATTTTCGCAATATTCCTGAAATGTTGGGAATAACAAGTACGGTCATCATGGACTGTACCCATAGCGTGCAACGTCCTGGTGCAAGTGTTGGCACAACATCTGGCGACCGGAAATATGTACCATCTATGGCCCTGGCCGCCAAAGCATTCGGGGCGACGGGGTTTTTCTTTGAAGTTCACCCCGATCCAGACAATGCCCTAAGCGACGGTCCCAACATGTTATATCTCGACCAATTGGAAAATTTAGTTGCACAGCTAATTAAAGAATCCTAAAGAATGCCTATGAAACCAGATACTTTGGAGCGTTTGAGAAAGGTAAAGGAATATGCGACCCGTTGTCTTCAAGATGAAGCACAAGCCATACTGGACCTCATCCCTCAAATTGACAAGAATTTTGAAAATGCTGTTGAACTGATATACA
Source organism: bacterium (assembly GCA_963637655.1). Taxonomy (GTDB): domain Bacteria; phylum Bacteroidota; class Bacteroidia; order Bacteroidales; family Bacteroidaceae; genus Prevotella. The sequence continues at coordinate 2,727 of CAVHOL010000085.1, forward strand.
AATGCAAGGGAAAAGTCATTGTTACTGGAGTCGGGAAAAGCGGTCACATCGGTGCAAAAATAGCGGCTACTTTGTCAAGTACGGGAACACCTTCTTTCTTCATCAATCCACTTGACGTTTTTCATGGAGACCTTGGGGTAATGACTGCAGACGATGTCGTTCTTGCCATTAGCAATTCTGGGCAAACGGACGAACTGTTGAGATTTATACCAATGCTACAACAAAAGCATGTACCCATTATCGGTATGAGTGGCAACCCGCAATCACTGCTCGCGAAGTACTCTACTACACATATTGACGTAAAGGTCAAAAAAGAGGCATGCCCACTAAACCTGGCCCCGACAAGCAGTACAACCGCAGCTTTGGCTATGGGTGACGCCTTGGCCGTGGCACTTATGGAGGTTCGAGACTTCAAACCCAATGATTTCGCGCAATTCCATCCAGGAGGAGAATTGGGAAAGAGACTCCTTACAACAGCTCATGATGTGATGCGTACAAACGAATTGCCAATCATACCCAAAGAAACAAATCTTGGAGAAGCCATCATCCAAGTAAGCAAGGGGAAATTGGGATTAGGGGTATCTATTGAGAACGGTAAAGTTGTCGGACTTATCACTGACGGAGACATTCGGCGAGCGATGGAAAAGTGGAAAGAAAAGTTTTTCGACAAGACCGTTGAAGACATTATGACCCGTACACCAAAATCCGTCTTGCCAACAACAAAAATCACAGAGATCCAAAAGATCATGCACCAAAATAAAATCCACACCGTGCTTGTCGTTGATAAAGACAATCGTTTGTTGGGAGTCGTCGACCACTATAGCTGTATGTTGTAAATAAAAGGAATGCCGCAAAAAATCATTATCACTATTCTGTTTCACCTTATCTGTGTTGGAGCTATCGCTGATAGCAGCGACACTCTTATCGTCAGACAGTTGCAAAATAACAATGTACATTTCTCCCATAACAACTCTATTGTACTTCTTAGGAATGGACACGAGAAATTTGAAGATCTCTTCAGCGCTATAAGACAAGCAAAGAGCAGTATTCATCTTGAATATTTCAATTTCCGCAACGATTCTATAGCGAAACAACTATTCGCCGAATTAACCCAAAAGGCCAGCGAGGGTGTTGAGGTGAGAGCATTGTTTGACGGGTTCGGAAATGCGTCAAACAACAAACCGCTGACAAAAAAACATCTCAAGGATATACGCAATAGAGGTATAGAGATCTATGAGTTTGCCCCCCTACGCTTTCCATGGGTCAATCATGTCTTTCATCGTGACCATCGCAAGATCGTAGTCATAGACGGTACAATTGCCTACACCGGCGGAATGAATGTGGCCGACTACTACATCAACGGAACAAAACAAGTTGGGGAATGGCGTGATATGCATTGCCGCGTCGAAGGGGACGAGGTCAATACCTTGCAATCTATATTCTTAAGAATATGGAACCATGTGACAAAACAAAACGTACATGGCGCAAAATACTTTCGTAATTGTGATTCCGACAACCACTTCTATCACCTCAAGCCCGACACTACATCTACCGCCGGGCAAAAAACAGTGGGTATCATCAATAGAGAGCCAAGAACAAGCAATCGTATTATAAGAGACTTCTACATAAATGCCATTAATGATGCACAAGACAGTATAAAGTTGGTCAACCCATACCTTACATTGAGCCACAAGCTGAAAAGAGCATTGCGCAATGCCATTAAAAGGGGAGTTAAGGTAGAAATTATGGTTTCTGCCCATAGCGACATACCACTTACTCCTGACTGTGTGTATTACAATGTACACAAACTGATGAAGCATGGAGCAGACGTATTCATCTATGAGCCAGGATTCCATCATACCAAAACAATGACTGTAGACGGAAAGTTCTGTACCATAGGCAGCGCTAACCTCAATGCTAGAAGCCTGCGGTTTGATTATGAGGAAAATGCAGTAATCATTGATAAGAATACGACAAAAGAGCTGGATGGAATATTCGATGCAGACAAAAGCAAGAGCTTTAGACTCACACCTGCCACATGGAATCAATTCCGCACCCCCTGGAAGAAGTTTGTAGGATGGTTTGCCCATCTACTTTCTCCCTTTCTCTGATTACGGTTTGGCCTATACTTTTCATCTTTCTAACCACCCCAAAATGTTTTTACCGTCACTAAATATGTGGGATAGTTTTTGCCATTTTACATAAATGTATTATCTTTGCTCTTAATACGACAAGAACGGAACATCATGGAATACATAGAAACAGATTTATTGGGCGTATATGTAATTGAACCAAAAGTATATACTGACGCCCGTGGGTACTTCTTTGAAGCATGGAAAAAGGACGACTTTGAAAAACATGTTGGCAAAGTAGATTTCATCCAAGACAATGAGTCAAAATCCAGTTATGGAGTATTGCGGGGATTGCACTACCAAAAAGGAGAATATTCTCAGGCAAAGCTTGTCCGCGTCATAAAAGGACGTGTTTTGGATGTTGCCGTTGACCTAAGAAAGAGCTCTCCGACTTTCGGGAAGCATGTAGCGGTGGAATTAAGTGACGAAAACAAAAGGCAACTGTTCATCCCAAGAGGATTCGCCCACGGATTCCTGGTTCTCAGCGAGGAGGCCGTCTTTACCTATAAGGTCGACAATATATATGCCCCACAGTACGAGGCAAGTATAAAATGGAATGATCCAGACATCGCAATATCATGGCCGATTGACGAAGAAAATGTATCGACAAGCGCCAAAGATCTTCAAGGGAAATCATTTGCCAATGCAGAGTTGTTCGATTGACCTTGACTGTACGGTATTATAAGACATACGCTACACACGTTATTCCTCCAATACATCTTTTTATGACACAAGTCAAAAGCATTGTTTTTCTATTCGTTACTTTATTGATGTTCTCATGCAACGGACACAAAAAAGATACGCCAACAGTCGTAGAAGACATTGTTGCCAAGAAAGAATTGCAAGGTATTTGGCTTAATGAGGACGGTGAGGATCCTACATTCCGAATACAAGGTGACACCATATATTTCCCCGATTCTACCAGTGTCCCGGTTCGTTTTTATGTAGAAAAAGACACATTGGCCCTTTTGGGGGCAAATATCACAAAATATCATATCATTAAACGCACGCCCCATCTTTTTATCTTTCTCAACCAAAATGGAGAACGTGTACGTTTGGTGAAAAGCAACGACAAGGATTATCTAGAACAGTTCGCACAGAAAGCTTCGGTTATCTCAATAAACCAGCAACGGCTCATCAAACGTGACACGACTGTATACCAGGGACAGCAGAAATATCATTGCTATGTACAGGTAAACCCTACAACATACAAAGTTATTGTACCTTCATATAACGATGACGGAGTAGCGGTAGACAATGTCTATTTTGACAACATCGTCCACTTAAGTATATTCAATGGAGAAAAGAAACTATTCTCCCAAAATCTTAACAAAGCCGATTTCAACAAGTTAGTTCCACAAGAAATACTCCATCAAGCGATATTCAGCGACTTGACTTTCTATGATATAGACAAAGAGGGGATACACTACTTTTCAGTATTGGCGGTCCCAAACAGTTCAAGTAGCTACATGGTTGAATTGATTGTGGATTTTGGAGGAAAACTACATAAGCGTATTGCTAAAAATTGAAAATATGATTAGACATTTTTTCAACAAAGTGTGTCAAATTGGTTAAGATGGTTTATATAGCTTTGGCAGATTGCAGGGCTACTTTCGTACAAAACTTTATAGTGAGTGAAAAAGCATAGCAGACTATGCAAATGACAACATAAGATTTGGCCGAAGAGATACCTCAAGAAGACAAAACAGAAATCCATCCGAAGTTTAATAAAATAAAATATGGCGGATATTTACGGAACCGCCCTTAATACAGAATTCGACAAAATGCCAGAAATATCAGTTAGAGGACTCGAAATGCCAGAGTCACCCATCCGAAAGCTAGCACCATTGGCAGTAGACGCCAAGAAACGTGGTCTGAAAGTATACCACTTGAATATCGGACAACCGGACTTGCCTACCCCACAAGTCGGTTTGGACGCATTAAAGCACATTGACCGCAATGTATTGGAGTATTCCCCATCACAAGGTATATATTCCTACCGTCAGAAACTTACGGAGTACTACAAAAAATACAATATCAATGTGACCGCAGATGACATCATCATCACATGCGGAGGATCTGAGGCTGTATTGTTCGCATTCATGTCATGCTTAAATCCGGGAGACGAAATCATAATCCCCGAACCGGCATACGCTAACTACATGGCATTTGCGATATCCGTCGGCGCGCGCATTCGCACAATCGCCACAACAATAGAAGAAGGATTCTCATTACCGAAAGTTGAAAAATTCGAAGAACTGATTAATGAGCACACCCGTGCCATATTGATATGCAATCCGAATAATCCGACCGGCTACCTCTACACACGCCGTGAGATGAACCAAATTCGTGATCTGGTAAAAAAATACGACTTGTATCTTTTTTCAGATGAAGTATATCGCGAATATATATATACGGGTTCTCCATATATCAGTGCATGCCATTTGGAAGGTATCGAAAGTAATGTCATACTCATAGATTCCGTTTCCAAACGCTATAGCGAATGCGGAATCCGTGTCGGAGCACTAATAACCAAGAATCCCGAAATCAGAGCTGCAGTTATGAAATTCTGCCAAGCCCGACTATCCCCTCCCCTATTGGGTCAGATCGTTGCTGAAGCGTCTCTTGATGCCCCAGAAGAGTATTATCGCGATATTTACGACGAATATGTTGAACGTCGAAAGTGTCTGATAGATGGATTGAACCGTATACCTGGAGTATATTCTCCTATTCCCATGGGGGCATTCTATACAGTCGCAAAACTACCTGTCGATGATTCAGAAAAATTCTGCAGATGGTGCCTGGAATCGTTCAATTACGAGGGAGAAACTGTAATGATGGCTCCCGCTGCAGGATTCTACACAACACCAGGAGCCGGAATCAATCAGGTCCGTATAGCATATGTTTTGAAAAAATCGGACTTGGAACGCGCCTTGACCGTATTAAGAAAAGCACTTGAGGCCTATCCGGGTAGAACCATGGAGTAACGCAACCCACCACTACAGAAATCTGCATATTGTGAATCTTCCTCTTTTCTTATCAAAACACATCTACACCTGTCAGGACGGGAAAAACCAAGTTTCTCGTCCTGCCGTTCGCATTGCCACCATCAGCGTATCCATCGGTTTGGCAATCATGTTGATAAGTGTAAGCGTGGTTCTCGGATTTAAGCACACCATACGTGACAAAGTCGTTGGTTTCGGTAGTCATATACAAGTTGCTGAATTCTCAACATTGCAGATGGCCGACAACAAGCCCATAGTGATGGGAAAACACATGATGTCGACAATAAGCCATATTCGCGGTGTCGACCATGTCCAAAGATATACGTTGGCACAAGGGATACTGAAAACGGACAAGGATTTTCTCGGAATTGCATTCAAAGGTGTTGGACAGGAATACGACACTACATTTCTCCACAATAACCTTATACAAGGAGCCATTCCTCATTTTTCAGACAGTGCAAGCAGCAATGCCATTGTTATTTCAAAGACTATGGCAGAAAAATTGCAATTGAAATGCGGACAGCGCGTTTTCGCCTACTTTATCAACCAAGAAGGTGTACGCACTCGCAGATTCAATATTGCAGGGATTTACCAGACAAACTTGTCTCAATACGACAAAAATGTATGTTTTGTCGATATATACACTACAAGAAAATTGAATTCTTGGGAACCAGATCAAGTTACAGGTGCAGAAGTGACAATACAGGATTTCTCCCTACTTGATAAAATAGAAAAACAATTTGTAGAGAAAATCAACCGAACCACGGACAAATATGGTAATACGTACACATCAAAGACCATAAAGGACATTAACCCCCAGATTTTTTCATGGCTTGACCTTTTGGATTTAAACGTATGGATTATATTGGCAATAATGACGGCTGTTGCATGCGTAACTATTGTTTCAGGACTTCTCATCATCATCTTGGAACGCACTACTATGATAGGTATCCTCAAAGCATTAGGCGCACGAAACAAGACCATACGCCACACCTTCATATGGCTTGCATCCTATATCATCATGAAAGGACTGCTTTATGGAAATATACTGGGTATAGGATTGATTATCCTTCAAAAATACACAGGTCTTGTAAAACTAGACCCTACTACATACTATGTCAATTACGTTCCTACAGAAATCAACATACCGTTATTTGTTGCCCTCAATATTGCGACCATGATTATATGTTTGGCTGTGCTTATCATCCCCAGTTTCTTTATATCACATGTGCATCCGGCAAAATCCATGCGATACGAATAAGACGCACTTTCTAAGGGCAGTTAATTACTTATAATTTTTGATGACAGCGACATACCTCTCATTTTTTATTCGTAATTTTGCGTTTAAGATAATACAACTAAAATATAACATTCACTTAAATAAATAACAAATGAAAATCGAAGATTTCAATTTTTCTGGAAAAAAGGCTATCGTTCGCGTAGACTTCAATGTACCATTGGATGAAAACGGCAACGTAACCGACGATACCCGCATTCGCGGCGCTCTCCCCACCTTGAAGAAGGTACTCGCCGACGGTGGCGCACTCATCATGATGAGCCACATGGGGAAACCCAAAGGAAAAGTAAAGTCTGAGCTTTCCTTGAAACAAATCGTCCCCAACGTTTCTGCTGCGCTCGGTGTTGACGTTAAATTTGCAGCTGACTGCGGAAACGCTGAGAAGGAAGCAGCCGAGTTGCAGCCGGGTGAAGCATTGCTTCTTGAAAATCTTCGTTTCTACCCCGAAGAAGAAGGAAAGCCTGTTGGCGTAGAGAAGGGAACACCGGAATTCGATGAAGCCAAAAAGGAAATGAAGGACCGTCAGAAAGACTTCGCCAAGAAGCTTGCTTCCTATGCAGACTGCTATGTTATGGATGCATTCGGTACAGCTCATCGCAAGCACGCCTCTACAGCTGTTATTGCAGACTACTTCGATGCAGACCATAAGATGCTGGGATACTTGATGGAAAAAGAAGTCAAGGCTGTAGACAGCGTTTTGAAAAACATCAATCGTCCCTTCACCGCAATTATGGGAGGTTCGAAAGTTTCAACCAAAATTGGAATCATTGAGAACTTGCTCGGTAAAGTAGACAATCTGATTCTTTGTGGTGGTATGACGTATACCTTCGCTAAAGCCCAGGGCGGACATATCGGAAAATCCATTTGCGAGGACGACAAACTTGACATCGCTCTTGATGTTATCAAGAAAGCAAAAGAAAACGGCGTAAATCTTGTATTGGGAACCGATTGCATTGCAGGCGATGATTTCAAGAATGACTGCAATACACAAGTATGCCCTGCCAATGCAATTCCTGAAGGTTGGGAAGGTTTGGATGCCGGCCCTGAAACCAGAAAAGCTTTCGCCGCCGCCATTGAGGGTGCCAAGACGATTCTTTGGAATGGACCTGCTGGCGTATTTGAGTTCGATAACTTCGCTGGTGGTTCCAAGGCCATTGCTGAAGCTATAGCCAAAGCTACTGCTAACGGTGCATTCTCCCTCATAGGTGGAGGAGATTCAGTTGCCTGCATCAACAAGTTTGGTATGGCTGATCAAGTGTCTTACATCTCAACAGGTGGAGGTGCATTGCTCGAAGCCATTGAGGGAAAAGTTCTTCCTGGTGTAGCAGCCATTGAGAAGTAATCCTTGAAGTTCTCTTAGGATAAAAGCTAATACAAAGATATGCAATTACATAGGAGGAAACCAGAAGGTTTCCTCCTTTTGGTATTAATATGGCAACTAGGGTGTAAAGTTAAGCTCTCGAAAATCTTCCTTGAATTCATCTGTTTTTGATG
>CAVHOL010000086.1:0-10160 GCA_963637655.1 bacterium
GCAGCCATTGGCGGGAACTGATGCTGAGTAATCTCTCTTTCATACTCTTAACCTTAAAAAAATGAAACTGAATGATAATTGTATAATTGGCGTGTTCTTAACCCGCCGATTGCAAGTGTAACGTCCAAGGGGAGCGGCACGCCTGCCGTCCCCTTGGCGTAGGATATCCTTACTCGAGTACCACCTTCTGCGTGGTCACGGTAGAGGCGCTCACGGCCTTGACGATGGCCGGACCGCGGTAGCCGGCCGTCTTGACCGTCGCCTCGGGATTGCCCGATGCCTGGCCGAGGAGCTGGCCGGCGGGGGTGTAGAGGCTGACCGTGACTGCGGCAGCGGACTTGACGGTGACACTGCCGGGAGCGGTGCTGACCCGGATGTCGCTGGCGGCGGCCTGCGTGTCGCTGATGCCGGTGGAGGTGGGGATGTCGGCCATCTTCACCAGTACGGCGTTGACCAGGGCATTGGTGTTGCCGTCGAAGGCCATGAAGACGATCTTGCCGTTCTTCTTCTCGTATACCTGGTCGGGATAGGTCAGGCTCAGGTCGACACTGTACTCCTGTCCGGCCTCAAAAGACTGGGGGAACCCGGCGTTGGAACCCGAGAAGCTGCTGCCCCAATAGGAGCGTACCACATCGTCTTCCGACACGTTGGGCACCTCGGCATAGGCATAGATGCCGCCCTTGCCCCACTTGCCGAAGATGGGATCGCTGTTGGTGCGGAGCGCATTCACCTGGGTGTAGACGATGCTGTCCTCCATGGCCACGGCGAAGACGTTGACGTACTGGTTCTTCATATTGAGCGCAGCGCGCAGCGAGAGGGTGAGGTCGAGCTTGTTGGTGCTCTCGTTGTGTACGATGGAAGGTACGGAGAGCTCGTAGTCGGCGGGCTTGTTAAGCTCGGCAGCCACCTTGTCGCTCCAGAGATAGCCGCCCTCGGAATTGAAGGTGTAGTCGCCATCGTCGTTCTGCTCCATCGGTGCGGAGATGTTTTCGTCGCGCTGGATGACGGCGGTGGGAGCGAGCGTCAGGCCGAGATACGAGGTGTAGCTGTAGAGGCCGGTGCCGTAGGGGTCACCGTCGTAGGTGTGGATGGACACGGGGATGAACTTGTCGCCGTAGAGCTTCTTGAGATGCTCGATGGTCACGAGGCCCTCGGGACAGTACTGGCAGGTGAAGCCGGTGAGCTCCTCGAGCACGACGCGCTTGACCGGTTCGAAGGTGAGGTCCTTGATGGTGCTCTTCACCTCGTCGGTGTAGTCGTCGAGCTGCACCTTGATGGAGTAGGCATTGGACACGCCTACGGTCAGCGGCAGGGGCTTGGTGAAGGCGAAGGCGTGCTTGTCGCCCTTCTTGAGGCTGAGACCCGACTGGGTGTAGGTGTCAATGGTCTTTCCCTCGGCATCCCTGAGAGTGAGCGTGACGGTGTTGTAAACGTCATTGTCGGCATTGGCCGTGATGGTGCCCGAGATGGTCTGCTCGCTCTTCTGGACTACAGATGAGGCGTTGTTGATGGCCATGAGGTACTTCAGGTTGCGGCGCACCATGACACTGTCGAGGAACATCATGCTCTGGTCGGTGTTGTGGTTCCAGAAGGCGATGTAGACCTTCTGTCCGGCATACTTGGCGAGGCTGAGCGTGTAGTCGGTGAACTCGCCGTCGATGCCGTCCTCGGTGTCGCCGATATTGAGCGCATACTCGTAGACGTCGCCGCCGGCCTTCATCTTGGCGATGCGGGCGTCGCCGAAGTAGCTGATGTTCTCTTCCTCAGGCCATACTACCACGCGGAGGGTGTCGTGCTTGTCTTCGAGGTAGCTCTGGGCCTTGAAGAGCAGGTTGGTATAGGCGTCGGGGATGGTGAGCTGCGGTATGATGAGCCAGTCGTCAGACTGTCCGGCGGGATTGTACATGGAGTGCGACGCAGCATAGTATTTGGTGCTGGCATTGCTCTCACGTATGGTGAAGTTCCAGGGCTGGTTGTCAGCGTCGAACGTCAGGGCCGCCATGTCGTCGGTCGGGGTGAGGTGGTCGCCCTCGTAGCGCATGAAGTCCTTGAAGGAGGAGGAGGGGTCGGAGAAGTCCTCGAAGAATAGGTTGGCGTCGTCGGTGGAGATCTGGCGCTCGTAGGTACCGGTGTAGTGTATGGTGAGCTGCTCGTTGCGGGTGTTGTCCTTGGAATCGGTTTCGTCAGAACCGGAGAGGTCGGTCAGCGATCCGGCAGCCAGCACCACCTTGTATTCTGCGCCGCTATACAGATACTGTGTGGCGGCGGGAACGAGGGCCACCATGCTGTTGTCGTTGCTGGTCACCACGCTGAGCGCGCTGATGGTCTTCTCGGTGTCGCCGTCGACCTGTATGAGCGATGCGGAGGCGTTCTTGGTGACGCGCACCTTGACGTCGGGCGTGAGGTAGATGGGATTGCCGGAGTTGTCGATACGGGCTATCTCGGCACTGTCTACGGGGAATACCTTCTCGATCTTGACCGGCACGTCGGCACGTCCGGTATAGGAGAGGGTGATCTCGCCGTTGACCTTGGAGGCGTTCTTGGTGAGGGCCAGGGTACCGGCGGGGATGACCACACTGTACTGCTCGTCCTCGTCAAGTGCGGTGGCGCGGAAGGTCACGACAAGCTGCTTGCTGCTGGTCGTCGACACGTCGAAGGCCATGGAGTTGCGCACGGTGTTGCCGTCCTTGTCCTTGAGTATGGCGCTCTTGCGGTCGCCCAGCACGGTGATGTCGTTGGCGAAGGTGAGGGTGACGGTCTCCATCCAGTGGAACTGTGCGCCGTCGGCAGGAGCGGCGGTATAGTCCTTGAGCAGGTCGATGCCTTCGCAGGCCTGGCTGATCGGTTCGGGCAGTTGGGCGATCCAGCTCTCGCCCTGGGGCGAAACCATGGAGCAGACCACGGTACCATCGGCCGAGCCGCACCAGGGCGTACCGGTATTGTCGTAGCCGGTGTAGTCGGTATAGGAGATGCCGTAGCGCTGCTCGAGGATCTGCGAGAAGGGATACCATACGTTGCCGGTCATCACCTGCCACTCACGCACGGGATTGGTGGAGGGGGAGGAGGCGAAGAGGTCGCCGGAGTTGTCTATCATGTCGACGGCAAGGTCGTTCTCCTCGACGGAGTTGAAGTAGGTGTAGGTACGGTCGGCGATGTTGTAGAGCAGGGGGTAGAGGCCGTCGTCGTTGTTGCGGACGGTGCCGGCGGCCCACTTCCCGTTGGGGCTGAGCACGATGCCGCCCTCCATCTGGAGGAAGTCGGTGGGATAGCCCGTACCCGAGGCGCTTGTGCCGAACTTGATGTAGGTACCCTCGGTACGGTCGTAGAGATAACTGATGGGCGCATAGCTCTGGTTGCCGTAGATGGCGATGTAGCGTCCGTCGGCAGTGATCTGGGTGAAGGCTTCCTGCTGGGGATAGGCCACGCCCTTCTCATTGGTGTCCATCTCCATGACGGGCTTGCCGGGCAGGGCGACGATGGTGTCAGCGGTGAGGTCCCACATGACACCCTGCGACACGGAGGTCCAGGGGCTGGAGGTGTTGCTCTCGGATGTTCCCACGGCATAGTGGCCGTCGGGGGTGACGCTGCTCACCACGGCCGAGGCAGCGCCGTCGGGCATCGGCAGGGCAGTCCACGTCATGGTGCTCTTGGTCCAGTAGCCGGGCTTGCCGGTGTAGTAGCCGTCTTCGGTGAAACTGCCGCCGAATCCGCCGACAACGATGTTGCCGTCGTCGGTCACGTCAGACACCTGGTACTTGCCCATGGTGGCGGCGTCGGTCTCGTTCTTGGTACGGATGACGGTCTCGTTCTTGGTGCCCACCTCAATGAGATAGGAGTAGCCGTTGGTCTTCTGTGAGTTGGTAGCACCGTATACCAACGCCCACTTGCCGTTGTCGGAAACGGCGGAGGCGATTTCGTATTCCTTGTACTTCTGATACTGGAAGGTGGGCTTGCCCACCTGCGCGGAGGCCTCGGTGACGGAGGCGAGTGCGGTCAGAAGAAAGGCCAGTGCGGTCAATGATTTTCTCATAATATAATAAATGTTTGCTTTGATAGGATTGGCTTTGCTTGTAGGGCAGCCGTCACTTCACGGCTACCTTGCGGCTGGCGGTCTTGCCGTCGGCGGTGTGCTGGCGCACGATGTAGATACCGCAGGCGGGGGCTGACACCTTGCGGCCGGCCATGTCGAAGTACTCCGCAGAGGTGACGGCGGAGGAGGTGACGTCGGAGATGCCCGTCACGCCGTTGAGGAAGTTGACGGTGACGCTGGGACCTTCGGTCACTTCGTAGATGTCCTGTCCGGTGCTCTCCTTCTCGCCGGTCTTCGTGCCGACAAGCAGGGTGAGGGTCATCGTGGCACTGCCCTCGCCCTGGGGAAACCATTCAGCGCCGAGGTCCTGCACATTTCCGGCCTTGAGCACGCCCAGACTGATGTGGTGGCCGGCAGCACTGAGGTTGGGCACATAGTAGGTGCCTGTCGCGGTGGCATCGGTACATACGTTGAACACGCAGGCCTGCGCCCGGCCCGAACTGATGGACGACAGCTCATACTTCAGCTGCAGTCGCTTGCCGCTGTCGGAGGTGTTCTCCACACCGAGACCGGCCTTGATGTAGGGGTCCTGAAATCCGTCGTCGGTGATCTCGGACACATTGACGGTCGTTCCGGCGGCCACATCGGCCACCTTCACCACGTCCTCGCCATCGGTGGCGATGGTGACGAAATGCACACCCAGGTCGTTCTGGGCGAAAAGAGATGCCGCGCCGGCAAAGAGCGCGACGAGTGCCAAGTAGATTTTTTTCATATTGCTTGCTGTATTTTCTTTTATGTAATGTTCAAAAGATAAATTACCCAATTTTGCCCTGTATTTTTAGTCGATTTTGCAGGCTTCTTTGAAGGAGCATAGCGGGCTATGTGACTGAAAAGAAATCGCAAAAGCGGCAAAAAGACAGGGATAGTCAGATATGTGAACTAGTATTGATATTCCACAAAATTGGGTAAGTTATTTTTTGAACATTACTATGGTGGTTTTTATCTGACAATCTTCTTTCCGTCTACGATGTACACGCCGTGGGGCAGGCTGTCGGCCGATGTGCCGAGGTACTTGCCGGAGATGCTGTATACGCCGGAGATACGGGTTTCAGCCTCGCCTGCAGAGACATCGCGGATGCCGGTGGAGGCATTGCCGTTGTGGAAGGTGAAGGAGATGGTGCCGTCGGCATTTTGGGTGATGGCGGTCACCTCCTTGTTGAGCAGGTACGACCCGTCACTGTTGGCATTGATGAGCGTGGCGGCGGGGACGGTGGTGTTGCCGAAGGCGTCGTTGCCGTTGTAGGGATAGAGGTCGCCACGCACGTCGTCGACGGTACGCAGGGTGGAGTTGTCGGCCGGGACGATGAAGCAGCGTTCCTTGGTGGTATTGACATTGTTGGCCGTCCAGGCTTCCTCGCTGTAGTCGACGTGGGTGATCATGAGTCCGGAGGCATAGAGACAGGAGTCGATGCCGGTCTGCTGGCGGTTTTCGAGCAGGAAGTACTCGTTGCGGTCGCCGTCATTGTAGATGATGTAGGTCTCGCCGCCCTCGGAGAGGGGCTTCATGGCGGTGACGACGGTGTCGGCCTTGAGCTCGACGGGCTGCCGCCAGCCGCAGTACATGCGCTCGAAGGCGGTGAATCCGGCAGGAGTAAAACCGTTGCCGAGGTAGTTGCCCATGTTCATCAGGTCCCATACGTAGGTGCCGTACTTGAGCGTGGTCTCGCCGAAGGATGTGCCCTTGTCGTACATGTCGGGCAGGCCGAGGGTGTGGGAGAACTCGTGGCACATGGTGCCGATGCCGTCGAGCGTGTTGTCTGCGCCCAGCTCGTTGCTGACGGCAAACGACTCGATGGTCACGCCGTCCATCTCAAAGGGGGCCTTGTCTGACCCGAGGGCGTTGAGCGATCCTTCCTGCGGCCACAACAGGCCGGTGTCGGCGTTGTTGACGTTCTGTCCCTGTCCGGCATAGAGGATGTAGACGAGGTCTACCTTGCCGTCGCCGTCGGCATCGAACTGACTGAAGTCGACATCGCCGTCGGCCTTGCGGCAGGCGTCGTAGACGAGCTGGCCCAGGTGTACGTCTTGCACGCCGTCCTCGTCGGCACCGTAGTAGTTGTAGGCATTGCCCAGGCGGTAGGGTCCGGCCACCTGGAAGGAGTATTCGAGCTGGCCGTCGCTCTGGGCATAGAAGTAGTCGCGCACGCTTTGGGTGAATCCGGTGGCGGAGTCAGAAAAACCGGCCTCGTTGGCCACGCGTTCATAGAAGGCGCGGGCATCTGCCGTGGAGAACGCTACGGCCGGCGTACCGGTGGCCGTGCGCTTGGGAAACTCGACAAGGATGATCAGTCCTGTCTTCTTGCCCGTATAGGTGCCGGGCTTTGCCGGAGCGGCCAGGGACGGCAGGCAGCAGAGCGCAAGCGCCAAGGTGGTGAAGTATTTTCTCATTTCGTTTTCTTTTATGGTTTTTATGTTGCCCCTCTTTTGGGGTTTAGGTTGTCCCGTCGTTTGGAATTTTTATGCTGCCGTGTATGGACAGCAGGGGGCAGCTGCGCCCTACCCTTTCTTCGGGACGACCGGTGTCTTGATGACCTGCATCACGCCGAGGTCGTCGCACACGAAGATGACGTACGACATGTGTTCGGCCTTCCATGCCGAAGCATCTATGGCGAGGCTGTAGTTTCGGGTGACGGGCTGTCCCTTGGCCAGGGTCACGGTCTCGCCCGACATCGGAGAGGTGAGCTGGGCGCGGAACACGTGGTTGTGCACGTAGGCGGTGTTGGTCTTGCCGGTGGGCATGATCTGCGGACTGACGATGCTGTCCTCGACGACCCATACGCAGAAGGGGGCGTTCTGCACGTCGGCCATGCTCTCTACCGTCACTGCCACCCCGGCCTTGCCCGTGGCGGCGTCGTAAGTGGCGGAGGCCGACAGCAGGGCGCGGGCTTCCTTGGAGACGTTGGCGTTGACCAGATTGGTCAGCAGAGAATTGTCGGAGGTGGTCGTGACACGGTCGACCAGCACGGAGGGCTGCTGCTGGATGCCCTCGGCGGTATAGTACTCGTCGCCCGCCTTGGTGGTCAGGGGCAGGAGGTCGCCGTTGGTGCGCTTGCCGAACGGACCGCTGTAGATGCCCACGGCTATCACGACACTGTCGCCGTAGGTCTGCTGCAGTTCGTGGATGACGTCGGTGGTCTCGGGACAGTTGCGGCAGGTCTGGCCGGTGAAGTCCTCTACGAGTATGTTCTTCTTCACGTCAGACGGCTTGACATAGACGAGCCGGTCGCTCTCGGCGATATTCTCGCACGATGCGGTACCCAGAAGGGCGGCCAGGCAAAGCGCGGATATGATGATGTGTGGTGTCTTCATCGCTGTGTTAGAAATTATAGTTGTACGACAGGGTGAGGCCCTTGCTGGCAGGTATCCAGCGGCAGACGCCGCCCGAACAGTTGTAGCCCGCACGCGTGCGGCCGTAGCCGAGCTGCAGACGGTGGGCGCCGGTGGTGAACGTGACGTAGCCCTGGTAGTAGTGCAGGTGGGTGTCGCCGGCATTGTACATGTCTGACACGGTGAACATCCAGTGGGGCATCACCGACAGTTCGAGCAGGCCGTAGAGCCAGTCGCCCTGGTCTTCGGCGGTGGAGAGGTACTGCACCTCGCCGCGCAGAGTGTACTTCTTGTTGAAGCGGTACTTGCCCTCGGCCACATAGACGTCGGAGTGTACCATGCCGCCCTCGCCCTTGACGACGGTCATGTTATAGCGCTGGTTCATGTACATGAGGTTGAGCGAGAACGACCGGGAGAACTTCTTGCCGATCTGCACGTTGAGATCCTGGTAGTAGGTCTCGTCGCCCCACTTCCAGAAGGCGGAACCCTGTCCGCCGGTTCCGGGCTGGGCAGACTTCTCGCCGTCACGCGCCAGGGCGTGCACATGAGAGAAGTTGACCTTGACCTCCGTACCGTACTTGCCGCCGATGAGGGTATTGCGCTTGAACTTATAGCCCAGCTCGGCCTGGTAGGCCCACTCGCCGTCGGGATGGGTGCTGTAGGGGTAGAGGGCAGCCAGGGCGTAGGTGTGGTCCATGGTGAAGGCGGGCAGATGGTTGATCATCGACGACGTGCCGTTCATGCTGCGGCGGCTGCGGAACGACATGTAGTCGCTGCGCTTGGCCTGCACCAGCAGGCTCACGCCGCTCTTGCTGTAGGTGGCCGAGAGCATGGCCACATGGCCGCGGCGGAAGATGTAGTTGTTGTCGTACGAGGGGTCGTCGGTCTTCCAGGCGTACTCGCCGAGCAGACCGAAGTCGCCCACCTGCAGGTTGGCACGCACGTCGAAGGCATTGACATACTTGGGCACGTTGATGAGGTAGCTGCCCGTCATGAGGTTGTCCTGCTTCTTCTCATACTTGTTGACCCACGAGCCGCCGAGCGTCAGGTAGGTGCGGTGCTCCTGCATCGAGGGTATCCACTGGTCAATGTTGAGCTCGAGGTCGGCACCGCTCACCAGTCCCTTGTTCCAGCCCCAGTAGCGGCGCTGGCGGCCGGAGAGGGCCTTGAAGGTGACGCCCTTGACGGGCTTCACCACCAGGCGAGCGCCGAGCAGCGAGTTGTCGATGCCGAGGCTGCGCTCCTCGTAGGTGCGGAGGATGAAGCCGGAGCCGAACTGCTCGTAGAGGCTGCCGACGGTCACGTTCCACTTGTCGTAGTGTATCTTGGCGTAGAAGTAGGGTACGCCCCAACCCTTGAAGTCGGCCTCGAAGCCGGGCAGCGGATGCTGGTTGTACTCGAAACGCAGTCCGGCGTCGACGTGGCGGCTCATGAGGTTGACGTCGGCGTAGGTATTGGTCAGACCCCAGTCACTGGTCTCCTCGGTCTGTATCTTCTTGTCGTCCTGGGGAATGAGGATGTCGCTCTGCACACTGCCCGTAACGACAATGCCCTTGCTTCCGTTGTCATCCTGGGCAACGGCGGCAAGAGCGGTCAGAACACCGGCAATGGCGGTGCATATTCGTCTGTTCATAAAAAATTATCAGGAAGAAAAAAATTGTCTTTTCGTATCGTTTTGTGAAGGGGCCGGAGCGATCACTTGCCGGTGGTCAGCTCGCGTACCTTCTCGATGAGCTCCTCTTCGGCTCCGTCGGTATAGCCGTTGTGACGGTACACGATCTGGCCCTGCCCGTCGACAATGAGCGTGTAGGGTATCATCTGTACGCCGAGCGCACGCTTGAACTCGCCGTTGGGGTCGAGCAGCACCTCGTAGGGCCATCCGTGGCCGTCGACAAGGGGTTTCACCTTGTTGATGTTCTGGGCCTGGTCTATGGACACGGCGATCACCTTCACGCCCGTCTCCTCCTGCCACTCGTCGTATACCTCTGCGATGGCCGACAACTCGCGGTTGCAGGGCTTGCACCAAGTGGCGAAGAAATCGATGATAAACGGTTTGCCGCCGTTGCTCAGCGTATCGGTACGCACACTGCTTCCGTCGATACTGCGGAGCACCACCTGGGGCACCTGGGCATCGGCAAGGCTACAGAGCGTGAACGCCAGCAACAGACTCATAATAACTCTTCTCATAATAAAAAAATAATACTGTTGGTGTGTTTTCTATACGTTATTGCCTGAACCAGAGAGGCCACGCCGGACCTCAATCTGTCGATAATGATCCTGATAGGATGCGCTCCGTGTACATGACTGAAGATGTAGGTCTGAATACCATCACAATACCTATTGCACGGGGGCACGAAAAGACGTACAAAAGTAGTAAATATCTACCTCCTACACAAACATTTCACACAAAAAGCAAACTTTTGAAATATTTATGCATACTTTTTCGATATTCTTGCATATAAATGTATCCGATGCCCCATTGTTTCACCCTACAGTTCTAGTGAGGGGCTAGCGGGTATTGCAACCGTTCAGTAGGTGCGGTGTCTCAGTGTACACATACAATTAAGCGCCCCCTACAGGGGCGTTGTTTGTCGGGTCCGTCTGAGATAGGGGCGAGCCCCTATCCTATATTATGCCGTCCCTACGGGACTCGTCGCTTGCGTATTGACGGTTCGTATAGACTTCTGACTGCGGCGTGGGACACGCCGCATGCTAAGATGCGACATGCGTCGTCTGCTGCCGG
>CAVHOL010000087.1:0-9963 GCA_963637655.1 bacterium
TTTCTTTTAAAATCCGTTGTGCGGCAGCGATGTTCTTTACCGTATCACAATTTGATCCTGCCGCAACAACAACACGATGCGATTTTGCAGTATTGACTTTATGTTCAATCACCGAGAAGATCGTTGAGAAATTTTTCCAAATCTTTGTCAAGGCCTTTCATCAAATCTCCCCCTATCAACACAGTATCATTGTCGGCGACATAGAGTTCCGAGAATGGTTCTTTTTCGTCTGTTTCCAATACAAAACTATAAGGTTTCATGATACCAAGACTGTCTGCTAGATCGGCATTTTTTTGAAAAAAGGCACGAAGCGTTCGAGTTACCTCTTCATAAAACCCCTCCTCACTATTGCCAATCCATTGCTCGATGACACATCTTGTAATTTCATTGTCATCGTCGTCAAAAGCAGTCATGTCGCCATTCTCCTGTGACACGCGTATGTGAATGTCGGTCAAGAGCATAGGTTCCTCTGTAGAAGGAAACTTCTGTGCAAGTTTTTTGGTGAACCGTTCCACCTGTTGCAATGTCTGTTCTGTCGGTTTCATAAGAATATTCTTTATTAATTGCAAACTTACACATTTTTCCCGACTTCTTGTAGGTCTGATAGTTAAAACATTATAAGTTTTGCCACCTCATGCCTCTATTTGTTGCACCATTTTACCTTGTTTCATTGTAATACGCCATTTTTTGCTACCTTTGCAGGCATTATGAAAATAGAAATATTGTCGGCCGATGAATTGGCCTTGTTGCAACAAATAATCAAAGAATCACAAAATATCATCATTACTTGCCATAAGTCGCCAGACGGAGATGCACTGGGGGCGTCATTGGCATGGTCTGAATACCTTCAACAACTGGGCAAGAAGCCCACAATCATTATTCCCGATGCTTTCCCTGATTTTCTTCAGTGGCTTTCAGGTACTGAGAAGATAATCCGCTACGACAAGCACACAGAGCAGGCCAAGGAAATGTTGAGCCACACAGACCTCATATTCTGTCTGGATTTCAATGCCTACAGTAGGGTTGACGATATGAGTGAGTCTCTACAACACAGTCCTGCAAAACTGGTAATGATAGACCATCACCTCAATCCGACGTTGCCAACTGTGCTGGATATATCCCATCCGCTAAAAAGCAGTACATGCGAATTGGTGTTTCGCATTATTTGGCAAATGGAGGGTTTCGATCAGATGACTGCAAGATGTGCCGCTGACATATATTGCGGCATGATGACGGATACCGGTGGATTTACGTACAATTCAAATGACCCGACGATATTTTTTATTATCAGTCAGCTATTGACAAAATCTATCGACAAAGACAAAATCTATCGTAATGTTTTCAATAATTATAGCACATGGGCCATCAGACTGAGAGGCTATATCCTTTGCCATAAACTGAACGTCATCAATGATTTCCATGCCAGTTATTTCTCTTTGTCTCGTCGAGATATGAAAGATTTCCATTTTGTCAAAGGCGATGCAGAAGGATTGGTCAATGAACCTTTGAAGATAAAGGGGATGAAATTGTCTGTTTCATTGCGGGAAGACGATAGACGCGACAATTTGGTGTGGGTCAGCCTTCGTTCCGTCGACAACTTCCCTTGTAACGAGATGGCTGCATCGTTCTTTAATGGCGGGGGACATCTGAATGCAAGCGGCGGACACCTCAACTGCTCACTCAAAGAGGCAGAAGAACATGTGCGCAATGCCATCAACTCTTATGCGGAAAAACTGCAATGACAAACACACAATTCTTCATATCGCATATGAATAAAAATTAAAATATACAATTGCCAACATTCACTCTACACAAATTTTGCTAACTTTGCCCCGTTAAATACATCAGACAAAATAAAACATGAAAAAAATCCAAATTGCAATAATTGCTATTATCGGAATTGTTGCGCTTGCATCTTGCAGCAATAGCGAGACATATGCCGACCAAAAGAAAAAAGAACGGACTGCCATCAATAAATTGATAGCAGACTCTACAATAAACGTCATTTCCGAAAGTACATTCAATGCTCAGGATTCTATGACTGACGTATCCAAAAATCAATATGTACTCTTTGAATCCTCCGGCGTATATATGCAGATCATTCGAAAAGGATGCGGAGAGAAGATAAAAGACGGAGAGACGGTTACTGTTTTATGCCGCTTCACCGAGTACAATTTGTTGCAAGGCGCAGATTCCGTCCAATTGTCAAATATGGGAACGTCCTGGCTTGTGGACAAAATCATGGTAAAGAGAAATTCCGGAACGTTTACTGCCTCGTTTGACAAAAATTCAAGCTTGATGTATACTGCATACAGTAGCGCGGCAGTCCCGAACGGATGGCTGATACCCTTGTCATACATTAATATCGGCCGTCCGACAAAGGAAGGAGACGAGATCGCAAAGGTTAAACTCATCGTCCCCCACTCTCAAGGACAACAATACGCTTCGCAAAATGTATATCCTTGCCTCTACGAACTGACCTTCCAAAGAGGCAAATAAATAGAACCAAAAGTTAGAACTTATGACACTGATCAAATCAATATCGGGAATTCGCGGCACCATAGGCGGACGTCCAGGAGACACCCTAAATCCTTTGGATATTGTAAAGTTCACATCCGCATATGCGACGTTTATCAAGAAAAATGCCGAAGAGGGCAAACGATTGAAAATCGTCGTAGGCCGAGACGGACGCATCTCCGGAGAAATGGTCAAAAACATAATATGCGGTACATTGATGGGGATGGGTGTTGATGTCCTTAATATCGGATTAGCCACCACACCGACAACCGAGTTGGCGGTAACTATGTCAAACGCTGATGGCGGCATTATAATAACGGCAAGCCATAACCCAAGACAATGGAATGCACTCAAACTCCTTAACTCGAAAGGAGAATTCCTCACAAAAGAAGATGGAAATGAGGTGTTGGACATTGCCGACAAAGAAGATTTCAATTATGCTGATGTTGATGCTCTAGGGCATTATATGGAAGATGCGTCCTTTGACGAGAAGCATATCGATAGCGTCCTGGACTTGGCATTGGTAAATGTGGATGCCATACGCGAAAACCACTTTAAAGTATGCGTTGATACCATCAACAGTGTTGGCGGCATCATACTTCCACAACTATTTGAGAAGCTTGGAGTAGAATATACCATTATCAATGGAGAGCCTAACGGAAACTTTGCCCATAACCCCGAACCTTTGGAGAAAAACTTGGGCGAAATAATGTCTACAGTCGCCCAAGGTGATTACGATTTAGGCATCGTCGTCGATCCAGACGTTGACCGCTTGGCATTTATCTGCGAGAACGGTGTGATGTTTGGAGAGGAGTATACGCTGGTGAGCATTGCAGACTATGTATTGTCGCATACACCAGGCAATACTGTTTCCAACTTGAGTTCCACACGCGCACTTCGTGATATTACCGAAAAACATGGCGGCGTCTATACGCCAGCAGCTGTTGGAGAAGTAAATGTCACGACAAAAATGAAAGACGTTCACGCCGTAATAGGCGGTGAGGGCAATGGTGGAGTCATTTATCCCGAGAGCCATTATGGACGTGACGCATTGGTCGGCATCGCGCTTTTCCTTTCAGCATTGGCTGATAAAAAATGTTCGGTCAGCGAGTTACGCTCCACCCTTCCTAATTACTACATCGCCAAGAACCGCATTGACCTGACCCCTACTACTGACATTGATGCAATCTTGGAGAAGGTAAAAGATATTTACAAAAACGAGAATATCACCGACATTGACGGTGTAAAAATAGACTTTCCCGACAAGTGGGTGCATCTTCGCAAATCAAACACAGAACCGATAATTCGTGTATATAGCGAGGCACACACCATGGAAGAAGCTGAAGATTTGGGAAAAAGTCTTATGAAGGTTGTTTACGATATGCAGTAAATGCATTCATCTTCCACTCAATAAAAAGCATAGATGAATTCCTTTTCTATTGCAGGGATTTCATCTATGCTTCGTTCTTTGTATATTTGTCTTTTGCAAATACACAAGCCGATACTTCCCACAGACAATTACCCCACCAAGTGGTTTTTAGCTATGGAGATAAAATGTCCTAAATGCAGATATAGATTTGTTGATGATGTTCCATCCGGACTCAACGAATATTCTTGCGTATGTCCACGTTGCGGGACGCCATTTACGGTCAGTCTGAACAATGTGGAGGCAGAAAGCTTTCCATGCAAGGACACAGCATCTGTCATAGCTCAAGAAGAAGTCACGCCTGCGATTGTAAATCGTAAACCCGACTATAGAACCTCTGTTGAACAGCCAAATCCCCGTCGTAAACTAAATATAGCGGAAGGGAGAATGGAGTTTACGTCACGCCACCGAACAGGGAGTAAGAACGATAGGTATCTTCGGCGTCTTGTCATCGCATTTATTGTTTCTATTGTCCCATCAGTCATCTTGGCTTTGTTCGTATTAAGCCGTTGTATAGGAACCCAAGACGTGCCCACATTTACAGGAAACACGGCGGACAAGATCCTTGAGGCTGACACGGCCTCTGTCTACACGAACACTCACACCAATGTATATTCGCAACCCGTCCCGCAGTGGGTAAAAGGTGAGTGGACGGGGGAAGCGCAATTCTTTGGCATCACACTTGTAATCGGAGAAACCAAAATCACTGAAATCTGCGGTGCCAGAAAAGCACGCGGCACATATCAATACGACAATGGCAGACTGTATTGCAAATTTCCGGAAAACACCACATATACCTATCTTGTCAACGAGGATACGCATACAATCACTGCAGGCAAAGGATTGATTCTACACAAGCAGAATTAACCAGAGAGCCTATAGCACACTCGCTCCATAATGGTAAACGTTGCTTAACATCGCGTTTAATAGGCGTTAATACGCCAAATAAGATTGTTAAAATGGAATAAAGAAAACAGTCAAAATGTCACTTTAACGTTTTTTGCGTCTATATTTGCAACCGCTTTGGAAAAGGCATAAAACGGAAAACATAATCAATACAAATACAAAAGAAGATGAAAAAGTATTCCAATTATTTGGTAGCAGCCATTTGCATCGCCTCCATCGGTATTGCCGGCATACCAGCCTCACAAGCCGTTGCCATGCAAGCTGCCGCAACTCCAGGACAACCAGTAGACCTCACATATGCAGCCGAAAAAGCATTGCCAAGTGTAGTCCACATTTTGAATACACGCAACCAGAAAGTACAGACCGTCGATGTTCAAAGCGATCCGTTCAGCGATTTCTTCTCCGATCCTTTCGGATTTTTCGGAAATCCAGGCAACGGACAGGGAGGTACCCAAAAGCGTACTGTACGAACACCGAAACAGCAAGGCTCCGGTTCCGGCGTCATCATCTCATCTGACGGTTACATCGTGACCAACAACCATGTTGTGGAAGGCGCTGACGAACTGACTGTCACCCTGAATGACAACAAAGAATATTCTGCCCGCATCATTGGTGCAGACAAAACCACAGATCTTGCCCTCATCAAGATAGATTGCAACAATCTTCCTGCTATTGCCATAGCCTATAGCGAGGACATCAAAGTCGGCGAGTGGGTTTTAGCGGTAGGCAATCCTTTCAACCTGACCAATACCGTAACTGCAGGTATCGTCAGCGCTAAAGGACGCTCGCTCTATCAAAATGGTGTCGAATCCTTCATACAGACTGATGCAGCAATCAATAGGGGAAACTCAGGCGGTGCGTTGGTTAATGTCAAGGGTGAACTTATCGGCATCAATGCCATGCTCTATTCCGAAACAGGTTCCTATAGCGGTTACGGATTTGCCATACCGACGTCCATCATGAACAAAGTAGTAGATGATCTTAAAAAGTACGGTACAGTACAACGTGCCGTGATTGGCATTACCGCCATAGACGTCAAGAACTATGTCGATGGACAAAAGGACAAAGGCAATGACGTAGATCTTGGCACGATGGAGGGTATCTACATTGACAGTGTTGTCGATGATGGAGCAGCAGCCGAAGGCGGTCTCAAGAAAGGCGATGTCATTGTCGGTGCCGATGGCAAACAAGTCACCAAGTTTGCCGAACTACAGGAGATTCTTGCCAAGAAACATCCTGGCGACAAGTTGACCGTCACCTATTTGAGAGACAAGAAGAAGGCCACCAAGACCATCACACTGAAAAATGAGCAAGGCAATACACAAGTAGTCAAGAAAGCCGATCTTGACGTGCTTGGGGCCAACTTCCGAGAAATCACCGATGCTCAAAAGCGACAGCTCAATATCTCCTATGGACTTGAGGTATTAAAGGTAAACAACGGAAAACTCAAGAATGTCGGTGTCAACAAGGGCTTCATCATACAGAAAGTCAATGACAAGACCATGAAGACTCTTGATGATTTGCAAACCACCGTCAAAGAGGCCTCGACGAGCAAGGATCCCGTCCTCTACATCCAGGGTCTGCAGCCAAGTGGCAAGAAAGCGTGGTTCGCCGTTCCTCTGCAAGACGAGTAAGCTACAATACGTCATATACGACAATGAGATAAAGTAGTGGAGGGTAATTCTTCCACTACTTTTTTCTTGTTTCGTTTGCATATAATTTCAGAATGAAAGGTCATGACAGACAATTGTTCGCCATCACTAAGTGAATAATTTATTTGTATATAAAAAATAAATGGAGTAAATTTGCAAAATACAAGAATTACGAAATACGACATCGCCTAAATGAGACAGCTCAAAATCACTCCAACTATAACAAACCGTGAAAGCGAAGTTCTTGAAAAGTATCTTCAAGAAATTGGTCGAGAAGAAATGATTACCCCCGAAGAGGAGGTGGCGTTGGCGCGGCGTATCAAAGAGGGAGACCATAAAGCGCTCGAGAAACTCACAAAGGCGAATCTTCGCTTTGTTGTTTCTGTGGCAAAAAAATACCAAAACTACGGTTTAAGCCTGGCTGACCTTATCAACGAGGGAAACCTAGGACTGATCAAAGCAGCTGAGAAATTTGATGAGACCCGAGGTTTTAAGTTCATCTCTTATGCAGTATGGTGGATCAGACAGAGTATTATGGAGGCAATCGCCGAGCAAAGCAGAATCGTGCGTATGCCGGCAAACCATGTAGGTTCGGCAAACAAAATCAACAAAATACTCAATGATTTTGAACAAAAGAACGAGCGACGCCCCAGTATAGATGAAATCGTTTCCTCGGCAGGCATATCCGAAGACAAAATACTAGATGCCATTAAAGCCAATTCGAGACAGATATCCATTGATGCTCCTATTGCCGACAACGAAAGCAGTAACAATCTTATAGATATCTTGGCCAATGACAATAGCCGCTCTACCGATAGCGAACTGATACTCCAGTCATTAAAGGAGGAAATCCGTACCGCCCTCGGCGTACTTAACGAACGGGAACGAAATATTTTGGAGTCCTACTACGGAATTGACCAACCCGAATGTACCATGGACGAAATAGGCAAGAAGTATGGACTGACTCGTGAACGCGTAAGACAGATTCGGGAGAAAGCCATAAGAAAACTTCGAAAGAACACCAACAATAAAATATTGAAAGCATATTTAGGACAGTAAAGAGAAACCACAAGATGAACACATTGAGAAACAAAGTAAAATCAATTATACTCATTGCCGCACTCACATTGACGGCAAGCATTTCGTTTGCACTGAACAAACCGACAAAACTCTACGTATACGGATTTGCCGCAACCTTCAATGATTCTACTGTATATTTTACAAATATTGAAGAAATCGACACCGCTTGGATAGATACTAAAAGTAAATTTTTATACAGTCGCGACAACTATTCCTATCAATTCCGCGACTACCTGAAATCTCAAGGCATAGCCCATCCCACTTGTATCACAGGTTATGCAACTTCAAGAAAAGAAGCCGAGAAAAAGTACACTGCACTAAAACACCGCTACACATCAAAAGGGAACTACAACATCAAGTACGTTACTGAAAGTGAATTTCGTTACAGTCCCATTTCGCCCGACGAAAGTGAGATGAAACCAGTGCCAGTAAAAGAGAAAAAAAGGAAAAAATAGTGAAGGGCATACATTTCACCGCTTCCATTTCATAGGCAGTACAAATTCTTAGCAAA
The DNA here is from genome assembly GCA_963637655.1 of bacterium. Classification (GTDB taxonomy): domain Bacteria; phylum Bacteroidota; class Bacteroidia; order Bacteroidales; family Bacteroidaceae; genus Prevotella. Next base: position 8,093 of record CAVHOL010000087.1, read on the forward strand.
GGGTATGACAGAATTTCACCTGTACAGAATTGCTGAATTCTATATAAAAATTGAATTCGGTGATACCACGCATAACGGTGCACATCTCATTCCGTCATTCAGACCTTTTGAGCAACAAGAAAAAGCGACCGGCTTCTGTGATTATCTTTTCTCCCTGTCAGTAGACGACAGCTTGCCTCCCATACCGAAGGAGAAGCGCGAAAGGATCAGGAATTTCGATACAGGAAACGGACATATCATTGTCGATCAGATTGACAATGAAGGGTATCAATACATCATTAAGGACATTGCCGGCCGCAATTGTTGCTTATTGCAGACCAACCATGACTTTACCGTTTGCAGGTGCGCACTTAACGGTAATTTCAGCATGCGGTCATACGGATTGAGCAATGCCCTTATGCTCATCTTTGCATTCCGCGGAAGTTATAGGAAAACCCTTCTCATTCACGCATCTCTCGTAAGAGAAGGCGAGTACGGGTATCCGTTCATTGCCAAAAGCGGAACAGGGAAAAGTACGCATGTCGACCTTTGGCTGAAAAACATTCCCGGGTGCGACCTGATGAACGATGACAACCCTATCGTTCGCATCATAAAAGGCACAGTATATATTTACGGTTCGCCATGGAGCGGAAAGACCCCATGCTATAGAGACATCAAGGCAAGATTAGGTGCAATCACCCGCATCGACCGTTCACCCACCAATATGATAGAAAAGTTACGGCCCATTGAGGCATTCGCCTCGATTCTTCCAGCTTGCTCTTCGATGAAATGGGATAAACTCGTCTTCAACAACATTTGCAATATAATATCCGAACTTATCGGGATGACCGACTTCTACACACTACATTGTCGTCCCGACAACGAAGCAGCTATACTATGCCACAATGCAATATCTCAACAAGGGAGAAAAAATATGCCAACGCCATACTCCTGCCCCAAGTCATAAGTCTTCTTGACGAGGGGCATACCGTTACCCTGAAACTCCGTGGCTACAGTATGCGTCCATTCTTGGAAGACAACCGTGACAAGGCTTTACTCTCAAAGGCACAACCTCCACATGTTGGAGATGTGGTTTTGGCCGAAATTACTCCCCGGCATTACGTTCTGCACCGCATCACAAAAGTCAGGGGTTCCCATATCACACTACAAGGTGACGGAAACTTGAACACTGAAGAATGTGAGACAGAGAACATCAAGGGATTTGCCATCGGCTTCTACCGAAAAGGGAGCCAAACCCTCGATAAGACTAACGGTCTGAAGTGGCGCATCTATTCTGCTTTTTGGATTTTTCTTAGGCCAATTCGCCGGTATCTTCTGGCGTTCCATAGACATTTTTGGCTAAAATGGACAACCCAAGAAGGTTGACTATAAATGGGGGGGGGATAGCAGCCAAAATCTATTTTATTATATAATAATGCGTTGGATTGCCTGGACACACATAACAGAATGAAATTATGAAAGCAAAAAAAGGATTTACGCTCCGTAAGGTTTGCGGAGAAAACGTCATTGTATCAGAAGGCAAAGAAAACATCGATTTCAGCAATCTGATTTGCCCCAACGAATCGTCTGCCTATTTATGGGAAAATGTGCAGGGCAAGGATTTCTCAGCAAAGGATTTAGCCGAATTGCTCATGGAAGAGTATGAGGTAGACTATGATACAGCCCTTCGCGATTCAACAAGCCTTATGCAGCAATGGCTTGAGGCAGGGATTGTAGAATAATATTGCCATTGCGCAAAAACGCACAATCCACAAAATAAAACAACTGTGTTTTCGCACAATCCAAGTTTTATTCGTACATTTGCATATATTTTAGGCGGGTTCTAAAAATTACCTTTGATGGATTTTTGAATTTTAGCCGAGCAGATTTTT
>CAVHOL010000088.1:0-9546 GCA_963637655.1 bacterium
TAGCGGGCTATGCGACTGAAGAAGGACAAAAAAGATGCCGGATAAAATCAAAAAGACACAAAGAGCATACCCGTCAAAAAAGAATTTAATAATGCGTGGAATTTTTAGGACACGCCTAAATATACTACCATAGAAATCCATAATACCCCTAGCCCCGTAGGGGCGAAATAGTACAGGATAGGGCCTTGGCCCTATCTTCACGGATGTTTCGCAAACATTGCCCCTGTAGGGGGCGCATAATTCAACCATATTCAATTTAATTATGCGCCCCTACAGGGGCAGTTTTTGCGTATTCCGATTGAGATAGGGGTACGCTCGACTTTGTCGCTTGCCTTAGCAAGAACCCCTATCCTATATTATGCCGCCCCTACGGGGATAGGTGTACCATAATTCAAAAATGGAGCATTTCGGGTAAGACAAATCCTGAACCGTCCTGGGAGTTTCCGAATCATTTACTACTAGATTCTTCAATGGATCCATATGGGCATTTAATGCCGCATTTCCTGCCTCGCTCTAAATGTCTGTTTTTGAATACTCGACCTACAACGTCGGCAACATGCGGGACAGCCTGTCGGCGCATCCCGCCAGCCGCTGCAGACTGACAACGCTCTGGTTGTAGTCGTTGACGGCTGCGGCACATTTCATGCGCCCGCCAAGACACTCCTGCAACACGCTGACGTACTCCACATAACCGATTTCTCCGTTTTCATACTCCACGGCCCCGAGGCGCAGCATCTCCTCGGCCTGCCGACGGCCTTCGCCCCGATAGTATTCTACCCGGGCGAAGGCGGCGTTGCAGCGGCTCAGAGCAGCCGCATATTCCTTTTCGCGCGCCTGGCGCTGGCTGCGCATCTGCATCTCGGCCATCTCACGTTCCATTTTTGCCGCCTTCACTCTCGCACGGGTCGCACCGAAGAAGAGAGGAATGCCGACCCCGACTTCAAACCCCATGAAGTTGCCGCCGGCAAACCGGCTGCGGTCCTGTGCATAGGGGTTCCAGGAAGAGATCACCAGTTGGTGGCGCAGGGCCAGCGACAGTGTCGGGGCATAGCCGCTCCGGGCCACCCCTATAGCCTTGTCCGCCACAGTACGGAGGTCACCGGCATAGGCACCCTCGGGCGACAGGTCGTAGTTGTACTCCGGCAGCACGAGGTCAAGACACGGCAACAGACTGTCAGCCGCCGCCACACCGCCCTCTTCGCCCAAGAGCTGCGCCAGACGCAAGGCAGCCTCCTCAGTACGGTTCTGCGCCGAGGCCATCTCCAAACGGTTTTCCCGCAACAGGCGGTCAGCGGCGATGACCTCCAGCCGTCGGGTATCGCCGGCCTCAAGCCGCTTTTCGGCTATCCGCCGGTAGCGCATGAGCACGCTGTCCTGCGCTGCGAGGATACGCACGCACTCCTCCTCATAGACCAACTGCAGGTAGGCACTGGCCACATCAGCCACAAGTGCATTGCGGACCACATCGCGGCGGCTGCGCTCGACCTGTGTCTCCGCTTTCAGCTGGCGGCGGCGCGCGATGTAGACCGTAGGGAAATCAATGGCCTGCGATATGGCCAGGGCATTGTCGGGACTGCCTCCCGATGTCGGGTCTTGCGAGAGCGACAGTTCGGTACGCTCCACGTCCCAGGCCGTACCCTGCAGCGTGCGTGCCCGCTCCACCGAGCGGTCGGCGGCCTTGACCGAGTAGTTCTGCTCCAGGGCCATCTGCATGCACTGCCCGAGCGTGAGCCGCTGCTCCTGTCCTGAAGCCGCATTTGCGGCAAGGACAAAGAGCAGCGTTATGATGGATATTCTTGTCATGGTGTTTTTCTTTTAATTGTTTGTGAAGAGCCGGTAAGCGTCTATTTTTTTTGTGAAAGTCTTGTAGATAGCCGGGAGTACCAGCAGGGTAAGCACGGTCGAGGTGAAGAGTCCGCCGATGACCACCGTAGCCAGTGGCCGCTGCACTTCGGCACCGTCGCCTTGCGACAGGGCCATCGGGAGAAATCCCGCAGAGGCGACGAGTGCCGTCATGAGCACCGGACGGAGCCGTATCATGCAGCTCTCCGTGATGCGCTCGCCGACCGGCAGCGACTGCAACTGGTTCATCTGCCCGACAAGCACGATACCGTTGAGCACCGCCACGCCAAAGAGGGCGATGAATCCCACCCCAGCCGATATGGAGAAGGGCATGCCGCGCAGCCACAACGCCCATACGCCGCCGATAGCGGCGAGCGGAATGGCAGAGAATACAAACAGGGTCTCGCGCACGCTCTTCACCGTAGCGTAGAGCAACATGAGGATGACCGCCAGTGCCACCGGCACGACAACCGCCAGCCGCTGCACGGCGCTCTGCAGATTCTGGAACTCGCCGCCGTAGGTGTAGTAGTAGCCCTCGGGCAAGTGCACCTTCTTCTCCAGCAGGGCTTCTATCTCCCCGACAGTGCTCTCCACATCGCGTCCCTTGACATTGAACCCCACATAGATACGCCGCCCGCCGTCCTCGTGCGACACCTGGGCCGGCGCCGGCAGACAACTGATATCGGCAATCTGACTGAGGGGTACGGTAGCCGTGCCGCCCGCCGTGGCCACCGGTATGGCCAGCGTCCGTAGGGTCTCGGCATTGCGCAGGTTGCCGTCGAGCCGCAGCACAAGGTCAAACCGTTTTTCGCCTTCATACACGCTACCGGCCACCGCTCCGGCAAAGGCCGTCTGCAACACACTGTTTACCTCGTCGACACTCACGCCGTACTCCGCCATGCGGTCGTGGTCGTAGCGTACCTGTATCTGCGGCAGACCGTCGACCTTCTCCACCTGCACACCGCTCACACCGTCTACCCGAGCGACAAGCCGTGCGATGCGTCCGGCCTCGCTGGTGAGCGTATCGAGATCGGTGCCGAAAATCTTGATGGCCACATCCTGCTTGATTCCCGTGAGCAGTTCGTTGTTGCGCATCTGTATGGGCTGCGATATCTCCGCTTCGAGTCCGGGAATATTCTTCAGAGTCTCGCTCATGCGCGCCATGAGTTCGGCGGTGGTGCGGGCGGAGGTCCACTCGGCCTTGGGCTTGAGCGCGACCATGATGTCGGCCCGTTCCACGGGCATCGGGTCGGTAGGTATCTCCGCACTTCCGATACGGCTCACCACCTGCTTCACCTCCGGGTATTCCTTCTTGAGCAACGCCTCCGCCTTGCTGCAGGTCTTGACCATCTGCGAGAGCGACGTGCCCTGCGCCATGCTCGCCTCAACGGCAAAGTCGCCCTCCTCAAGACTGGGGATAAACTCACCGCCCAAGTACTTGAAGGCCACCACGCTCACGCAGAAAAGTGCCACGGCGGCGGTGATGACATCCTTGTTGTGGGCCAACGCACCATCGAGCAGCGGACGGTAGAGGCGTGCCAGACGGGCCATCAGTCGGTCGGCGGCCGTTGCCGATGTGCCTACCTTGCGGCTCAGCAGCACACTGCTTGCCGCCGGCACATAGGTGAGCGAGAGGATGAAGGCGCCGAGGATGGCGAAGAACACCGTCAGGGCCATCGGGCGGAACATCTTTCCCTCTATGCCGATGAGGGTCATCAGCGGGATGTAGACGATCATGATGATGATCTCTCCGAAGGCAGCGCTCTGCCGTATGCGCGATGTAGAGAAGCGCACCTCCTCGTCCATCTCCCTACGGGTCAGCGCAAACGTGCCGCCGCCCCGCTTTTGCCAGGCCTCCCTAACGGCCGTCTGCGAAAAGTCGCCCCGCGCAATATGGGCCACGATGGCCTCGACGATGATGACCGCCGAGTCGACAATCATGCCGAAGTCTATCGCCCCGAGGCTCATCAGATTGCCGGCGATGCCGAAGGTCTGCATCATGCCGAATGCGAAGAGCATGCTCAGCGGTATGACGCTCGCCACCACGATGCCGGCCCTCAGATTGCCGAGGAAGAGCACCAGCACGAGAATGACGATAAGTCCGCCCTCAGCCAGGTTGCGCGCGATGGTTCCCTCTACACGGCTGACAAGGTCGGTACGGTCGATGAAGGGTTCGATCACCACACCCTCGGGCAGCGAACGGCTGATCTGTGCGATACGCTCCTTCACCCGCCGGCTCACCTCCTGGAAGTTCTCCCCCTTGAGCATGATGGCGATGCCGGCCACCACCTCGCCCTCACCGTTGCGGGTGACGGCACCGAAACGGGTGGCGTGCCCCATGCGCACATCAGCTACATCACCGACACACACCACCGTGCTGCCGGTCGTCCTGACCGGTATGCGGGCTATGTCGGCGAGCGACGTCACTGTGCCTATGCCGCGGATGTAATACTGGCTGGCATCCTGCTCGATATAGCTGCCGCCCGTGTTGGCGTTGTTCTTCTGCAGCGCCGCATATACGTCGCCCACGGTGAGTCCGTTGGCACTGAGCCGGTCGGTGTTGACGGCCACCTCGTACTGCTTCACGTAGCCGCCCCATCCGCTCACCTCAGCCACGCCGGGCGTGCCGGAGAGCTGCTTGCGCACGATCCAGTCCTGCAGTGTGCGGAGCTGGGTGAGCGAATATTTCTGTTCGTACCCTTTCTTAGCCCGAATGGTATAGTGGTAGATCTCGCCCAGGCCGGTAGCCACGGGTCCCATCTCGGTGTCGGTATTGTCGGGAAGCGACTTGGCTGCCTCCTGCAGCATCTGGCTCACCTGTGATCGGGCCCAGTAGATGTCTGCCCCGTCGTCGAAGACGAGCGTGATGACCGACAGTCCGCTGCGCGATATGCTGCGCCGCTGCTGCAGGCGCGGGATGTTGGCCAGCGCCATCTCTATCGGAGTGGTGATATACTGTTCCACCTCCTGTGCCCCGAGGGCCGGCGCCTGGGTGATGACCTGCACCTGGTTGTCGGTGATGTCGGGCGTGGCGTCGAAGGGAAGGTGCAGAAGTGACCACACGCCCCACACGATGAGTGCGGCGGTGGCTGCGGCGACCGCCAGCTTGTGGCGTATCGACGCGTCGATAAGTTTCTGGAACATGGTCTTCTCTCCCTTGCTTGTCAGTGGTTGTGCTCACCGTGCTCTCCGGTGAGCGATGCGAGATAGTAGGCATTGCCGGTCACGATCTGCTGTCCGTCGCGGATATGCCCGCACAGTTGCACGGCGGTGTATCCGTCGCCGCTCACTCCGGTGGTCACCTCGTGACGGCGGAAGATGTACTGTCCGCCCTTGTTCTTCTGCGCGAGGGCGAAGATGTAGTTCTTGCCGTCGGCCGTCACGATAGCCTTGTCGGGAAGGGCTTTGTGCCGCTGGCGGCCGGTGGAGATGAGGGCTGTGACGTGCGTGCCGTCGATGAGCCGCCGGCCGTCGGCCGGGTCGAGCCGCACATGTACGGCGATGCTCCGCGTACCATCGTTGAAGTAGGGATTGAGTCCGTAGACGCGTCCGGTGAGGGTGATGTCGGGCCGGTTGGTCAGGCGCAGCAGCACGCGGTCGCCGGTGTTCACCTTGTCGATATCCTTCTCATAGACGTTGAGGTCGCACTCCACCGCGGCATTGTTGCGGATCTTCATGATCGGGGTCTGCGTGTCGGCATAACTGCCGAGGCTCGCCGTCAGGCTGCCGACCGTGCCCGAGACGGGGGCACGGAGGGGGATGACCGTCGTAAAGGTTCCCCGCGCCACGCTCCGCACGCTGATGCCGAGCTTGGCGAGCTGCTGGCCGATGGCCGTGAGCGAGGCTTGGGCCGACTGGTAGCGGTGGGTGGCTTCCTGGAGGTTTTTCCTGATGCCCGCCCCGCTACCGGCGAGTGTCTGCTGCCGCTCGGTCTCAAGCCGGGCCAGCTGGCACTCCTTGTAGGCAGTGAAATACTCGCGCTGCAGCGACACGATGTCGGTATTCTCTATGGTGGCGACGGTCTGTCCGCGTCTGACGGCCTGGCCTTCCCTCACCAGCACACTTCTGACGATGCCTCCCGTCAGCGGGGTCACGTCGCCCATATTGTCAGGACGGAGCACAAGGGTGCCGGTGGTACGCAGGGTGGCATCGATCTCGCGGTATTCTACTGTCCCCATACGCAGGTCGACGGTCGCCATCTGCTTGGCGGTGAGAGGTATGTCTTCACTCTCCTCACCGGACGCGCCACCGTGCGCATGTTCTTCTTCGGCGTGCGCCTCCTCACTGTCGTGCGCCCCGCCTCCGCTGTGCCCGACAAAGGAGAACACGAGCAAGGCCGCAGCGGTCACGGCCATAACAAACAAAATTCTTTTCATCATCTATTTTTCCACTTTCATTCTTTTGGCTGCAAAATTACGGATAAGGCGATGCAACCCGGTTGCATCGCATACACTGCGCCGCACTTTGCAACCCGGTTGCAAAGTGTACGGACATGGTACGCTCCGAAAAACGTCCTTCAGGAGAATGAAAGTGCCGGTGGGCCCCGCCTGCCGTCATGATGCAGCAGGACGTCGGTGAGAGGCAACACATGTTGCCGGTGTCTGACAATGGCCAGACGGATGGGAAAAAGCCGCACGCCCGAGGTCTCGCCTGCGGCAACGGCCGCCAGCGACAAACCGTCGGCTATGAGCCGCTGTATGGACTGGGCCGAATCTGCATTGCCGATGAAGCGCTGCATCTGGTGCACCTCGCAATCCTCGGCGGCATTGCCGTGATGGGCGGTATGGCTGTCATTGATATTGCCGTCGCGGCTGCACTGTTCCTCCACAAAGCAGATCTGCTCTGCATGGTGGTGATGGGCCACACCCGTCAAGAGCAGCAACGAGAGCGTTGCCGTCCAAAGGGCGAGGAGATGGAATCTGCGTAGCATGGCGACAGAAAAATCAGAAGTTTATTTGAACAGATGGGCCAACAGGGTGGCATTGGTCGAGAGCAGCGCAGCCGTAGTGATGACGGCGAGCGTGGCCAAACCCGTGACTACAGGTATGACGACCAGGCTCCGGCCGGCGGGCGCAGTCTCGCCGCGCAGCAAAAAGCGGCGGCCGAGGAAGTACATCGCCACTGCCACGCCCGACCCTATGACCAGTCCGGCAAGCAGGTCGCCGGGATAGTGCACACCGAGATAGATACGGCTGTACACATGGAGCACGGCCCAACAGTACATGAAAAGGGTGAGCATGGGCTTGCGGAGCAGCAGCCCTATCATGAGGGCCAGGGCAAACGAGTTGCCGGCATGACACGAGGGCATGCCGAACGCCCCTCCCCGGTACCCGTTGATGATGTGTATCATGGCGCAGATGCCGCTGTCGGGATTTGACGGCCGCGGGCGCATGAGCATCGGCCGCAGCAGTTCGGCGCACATGAGGTCGGTCAGACCGACGGCCAGCCCTACCATCGCCGTGACGACAAGCGTCTTGCGTGTCCATCCGAAGCGCATGATGACCAGCACGAGGAGCGCCGCATAGAGCGGTATCCACGTGAGGCGGTCGGACACGATGGGCATGAAGTTGTCAAAAAAATTGTTATGCAATCCGTTGAGGGTGAGCATCAGCGACTTGTCGATGCTGTCGAAATAGTTGGTCATCATATAGGGGTCGCGCTATTGTCTGTCTGGACGGGCCGGAAACGGAAACCGCCCTATCGGTTTGCAAAGTTATATACATATCATGGGCTATGTCATATAGCGGTATGTAAAGTATGTTAAATATGTCGCTTTTTATGTTCCGTTCTTCTCAGAACGTACATATTGTGCAAGTCTTGCCGCGATGCAGTACACGCTGCCCGGCACTTGGGCTCCGCCAATTTCATAGACACGTCCATAATTTTGTTAAAAACCGACGATATTTCACATGGTTTCGGTGTCTTTCCGTATATTTGCATATCGAAAAAACTTTGTGCCATGGCAAGAAAACTTTATCCGATAGGAATGCAGACTTTCGAGGAGATACGTAGACTCGACAATCTCTATATTGACAAGACGGAATATGTCTATCGTATGACGCATACGAATGGCAAGTATTTCTTCCTAAGTCGTCCGCGTCGCTTCGGCAAATCACTGCTTGTCTCTACCTTCCAAAGCTACTTTGAGGGAAGAAAAGATCTCTTTGAGGGGCTTGCCATCGAGAGGCTGGAGACGGAATGGAACGCAACCCCCGTGCTGCACTTCGACATGAGTTTGGGCAAGCATTTGGAGAAAGACGCCCTGGAGAGGTTCTTGCTCTATATCCTTAAGGAAAACGAGAAGAAATTTGGCGTAGTCTGCGATTCGCAAGACCCCAACGTGCGTCTATTCAATTTGATTACGAATGTCTATCAGCAGACGGGCAAGCACGTTGTGGTGCTCATCGATGAATATGATGCACCCTTGCTCGATGTGGCACATGAGGATGAGAAGCTCGATGCGCTTCGCTATGTGATGCGCAACTTCTACTCGCCCTTGAAGGCTGCAGACCCGATGCTTCGCTTCGTGTTCCTTACGGGCATCACCAAGTTTTCACAACTGAGTATCTTCAGCGAGCTCAACAATATCAAGAATGTCAGTATGGACGAAACCTATGCTGGCATCTGTGGTATCACCAAGGAAGAGCTTCTGATGCAGATGAGCGATGATATTGATGAGTTGGCCGAGAAGCTAAAGCTGACACGTGAACAGACCTTGCAGAAACTGAAAGACCACTACGATGGTTACCACTTCTGTTGGCCTTCTCCCGATGTGTTCAATCCCTTTAGCTTGCTCAACTGTTTTGCTGACGGCAAGATGCATGCCTATTGGTTTGGCTCGGGTACACCTACCTATCTGATCAATATGATGAGGAAATTCAAGGTGTTGCCTTCCCAGTTATGTGAGATGAGAGCAAAGGCTTCATCCTTTGATGCCGCAACAGAGACGATGAGCACGCTTATCCCGCTGCTTTACCAAAGCGGATATTTCACAATCAAAGGGTATGATGAAGAGACGGACATTTATACTCTGGACATTCCCAACAAAGAGATCAGGATAGGCTTGTTTGATAGTTTGTTGCCAGGCTACCTCGCGACCTCAATCGATAGCGGCAGGGTGGTTATCGCTGATATGTCGGTACTGGTGAAGCGGGGTGACATGGACGCAGCCTTCAGCCTGCTGAACGACTTCCTTGCCACCGTTCCATATTGTGACAATACCAACTATGAAGGCCATTGGCAGCAGACCCTCTACATCATGTTTGCCCTGCTGACCAACTACCGCATCATCGTCGAGCAACACACGGCGAAGGGCAGAACAGACATCGTGATGGAAACGGACAATGCCATCTATGTGATGGAGCTGAAGTTCAACAAGAGCACAGACGAGGCCCTTGCACAGATAGAAGCCAGGCACTATGCCGACGCCTTCAAGACACGGGGAAAGGAAACCGTCAAAGTGGGCCTCAACTTCTGCGTGAAGGACGAAGAAAACTGTCTCGAATGGAAGATTGTGCCGTAAGAGACATCATTTTAGCGCAAGATATTTTTTTGAACATTACCAAACGGCAACCAGAGAGGCAAAATTCAAATTCCTTCTAAAGGCGGGTTCTAAAAATTACCTTTGATGGATTTTTGAATTTTAGTCGAGCAGATTTTTCTGTCTTTCTGAAGGAGCATAGCGGGCTATGCGACTGAAGAAGG
>CAVHOL010000089.1:0-9478 GCA_963637655.1 bacterium
CGCGGCCGTCGGGCGAGGTCACGGTCTGCGCCGCCGCACTGAGGGCGGCGAGCAGTGTGAGGGCTGAAAACAATATCTTTTTCATTGTGTGTGGTGATGGTTTTGTATTGTTGTTGGTTTTAGGTTTGTGCGGACAATCGATGTCTTGTACAAAGGTAAGGAAAATCATTCGGGCAGAAGATGCCTTTTTTCTATTCTTTTATAGTGATGTGGGAAAACGTTTGCACAACCCGCCTGTTCCTTGTGCTTCATGGCGGGACGCCGCACCTGTTTCTGTGCAATCTTCCGCTTCCCGCCCTGCAGACGAAAAAAAGTTTGTATATTTGCCCTTGCTTGTCGGACATACGGCTTGACCGATAGAAGACATCAGAAAACAAAACATTATCCTATAGACAATGACCCTACAACAATTGGAATATGTGGTGGCTGTATACCGTTGCCGCCATTTTGCCAAGGCAGCCGAACATTGCGACGTGACCCAACCTACGCTCAGCGCGATGATGCAAAGGCTTGAAGACGAGCTGGGTGTAAAACTCTTTGACCGCTCAGCCCAACCTGTCGTCCCGACACCGGTCGGACGGGTCGTGGTGGAGCAGGCCTGGAAGGTGCTCTCCCGTGCACGGAAACTCAAGGCGATGGTCGAGGAAGAAAAACAGTCTACAGAGGGGACATTCCGTATCGGCATTCTTCCAACGATTGCCCCCTACCTGCTGCCGCGCTTCTTTCCGCAGCTTATGGCCGACCATCCCGAAATGGATCTCCGTATCGTGGAGATGCAGACGGCCGACATCAAGAAGGCCCTGTTGCGCGGCGAGCTCGATGCAGCCATACTTGTCAGTCTCGACGGTATGGACAACTATGTGCAGACCCCGCTCTATTATGAGCAGTTCTTGGCATACGTGTCGCGTACCGACCGCCTGTATGCCAAACAGACCATACGCACGGCCGACCTTGCCGGCGAGACCCTGTGGCTGCTCGATGAGGGACATTGCTTCCGTGACCAACTTGTGAAGTACTGTGCCCTGCGGTCGGCACGTGCCAGCCAGCAGCACTACACACTCGGCAGCATAGAGACCTTCATGCGTATGGTGGAGGGCGGACGCGGGGTCACGTTCATTCCTGAACTGGCCCTTCCGCAGCTCTCCGCAGAGCAACGCCAACTGGTGCGTCCGTTTGCCTTGCCCATTCCAGTGAGGGAAGTGGTACTGCTCACTTCGCGCTCGTTTGTCCGCCAGGCCGTACTCTCGCTTCTTGCCGACCGTATACGGTCTTCTGTGCCCGAAAAGATGCTGCGGATGGACTGTACGGAACAACGGTTGTGAAACCTGTAGGAATTAAATAGATATTAGTGTAAAATTATATAAAATTCACACAAAACCCCGAAAACCCGCGGGATTCCGTAAGTTTTCGGGGTTTTATTTTGGCTATTTTTGAAAAATTCCTTAAATAAAATTTGGCGTTTCTATCCTCCCTGCATACCTTTGCACCCGTCATCCGACAACAACCCCGGAGACAAAACCACCATAAGCGCATGCTGTGCGCTGACGTGAACAAGAGAACAAATAACACGAATACGAATAATTCAAAAAGCACGAATCACTATGAAGAAATCACTTTTACTCGCCGCTCTGCTGATGGCAGGCACTGCAGCTTTCGCACAGAAACTTTCGCCCAACACCACCATGATGTTGCACAACCGCACCTTCGCACCTGAACTGTGTGCCCAGTCGGTTGACGGACGTACCTCGGCCGTATCGGAAAGTGTAGGCGCCTATGTTAAGATCAAGAGCCAGTCGGTCATCTCCGAAATCGAAGCCCTCGGCGCAACCGTACGTACCAACACCGGTGGCAACCTGATCACCGCCAATCTGCCGCTTTCTGCAATACGGAAGATAGCCGAGCTCGACGGCGTGGACTACATAGAGGCATCCAAACCGGTCAACATCTGCATGGACAAGGCCCGTGAAGAAGCCGGCGCCTCCAAGTGCCAGACCGCCACGGCAGGCATGGACGCCTATACCGGCAAGGGCATCGTCATCGGCATCGTGGACAACGGTATCGAATACAACCACATTGACTACCTCGACCGTGACGGCAAGGAGAGCCGCATACGCCGGGTTTGGGAACAGGCCGGAGAAGGTACACATCCCAAAGGCTTCGATTACGGTGTGGAATACACGTCGGCAGACCAGCTCAAATCGTTGACGACCGATACCACCGAGACCCACCACGGCGGCCACGTGGCAGGCATCGCGGCAGGAGCCGACGTGACCTCCGGATTTTCGGGCGTGGCTCCCGATGCCGACATCGTATTTGTCTCTTTGGATGAAGGTACAGGCAGTGTGACCGATGCCGTGAAGTATGTCTTCGACTACGCCCAGAGCGTCGGTAAACCGTGTGTCGTCAATCTCAGCCTCGGTACACACTATGGCCCTCATGACGGCCTGTCGGCTACGGACCAGTCATTTGACGATCTCGCCGGGCCGGGCCGTATCATCGTCGGTGCCGCCGGCAATGAACAGACTTACCACTGTCATGTGACCAAGACCATGTCGTCAGACACAGACGTCATGAAGGTGATCCTCGGCAATCCCGCACAAATTAAAATCGGGTCGGGTGTCGACATCTGGGGCTCTGAGGACGCAGACTTGGCCGGCCAGTTTGTACTTGTCAATACCCGTAACGGAAAGATTGTAGCAGAAGGCCCGCAGTTCACCCTGCAGGATATTATCCTGAATGACAGTGTGGTGACCAATCTGAAGTTCAATTTTGTCACATGCAAAGTTGTGGCCTTTGGTGCAATAAACGAGCTCAACCGCAAGCCTGAAATATCCTTCAATACGTATGGTACATCGTCGCAGACCTACAAGTTGGGTATGCTCATATCGAGCAATGAGGGTGCACAGATTCATGCATGGCAGATAGCACCGGAAGACTCCTTTCTGTCGAACACATTCGAAGGATGGACTTCCCCCGACGATGCCTATGCCGTAGGCGAAATCGGCGGTACTGGCAAGAGCGTCATCACAGTCGGATCGTACAATATGCGTGACAGCTACCTGATGCTCAACGGAAAAACGCAAAAGTTCCAGAGTTGGGTGGGCGGCATCGGTGAACTGAGCGGGTACTCCAGCAACGGACCGACCGTCGACGGACGCTGCAAACCTGAAATCACTGCTCCCGGTTGCGGTATCATCTCGGCCTTCTCGAAATACAGCGATGAATTCGTGGCCGGTGAGTGTTCCAGCAAACGTACTGTCAACGGCAACGACTACTACTATGGCGTAGAAAGCGGCACATCGATGGCCACACCCTATGTGGCCGGTACGATAGCCCTCTGGCTGCAGGCCGACCCCACGCTGACTGCAGAAGATATCCGTAATGTCTTTGCCCAGACTTCCCGTCAGGACGCCACCATGGGTACGCTCCCCAACAACGCATGGGGCGCCGGAAAGATCGACAGTTTCGAAGGACTGAAATACGTGCTCAAGCACTCCCAGACCGGCATCAATGAGCGTAATGCAACCGGAGCCATGTTCCAGGTGTCGGCCGACCGCGTGTCGCGCATCGCCACCGTCGTCTTCGAAGAGGACGGCACTCCTGTCCGCCTCACAGTCTTCAACGCCATGGGCCAGACCGTTTCCAGCCAGGAACTCACGGCCAGCGGCACCCAGGTAGATCTCTCCGCTTTCGGCTCGGGCGTATACGTCTTCAAGATGCAGCGCGGCAACATCGTCAAGAGCGTGAAGATGGCACTGTAATATACTATAATGTAGAAAGACAGGCCGCACATCCCTACCGCCGGGTAGGAGACAGAAGTTGAAGATTCGGGGGCAGTTCACAAGGTGAAACGCCCCCGGATTTTTGCTTTTTGCGGTTTCTCGCGCTACTTTGGCGGCAAAAAGTGTCCGGTGTGGAGATTTTGTTATAACTTTGCAAACATTACAGACGTAATATACATATCAATCGAAATGAACAAGAAATCAGTCTTGCTCGCCTCCTTGCTGATGGCGGGCGGTGCAGTGTTCGCACAGAAACTGTCGCCGAGCACAAACATGCTTCTGATGCAGCGCACACAGGGGCTTGGCGTCAACCTCAAGTCGATGCCCACAGTCAACGACGATGAAACCGTCGATGCCTATGTCAAGATCAACAGTCAGGCAGTACTGAAACAGATAGAAGCCCTTGGCGGCAAGGTGCGCACCAATCTGGGCGGCAACCTCGTCACCGTGGCCCTTCCCATCGACAAGATACACGAGATAGCCGATCTCGACGACGTGACCTATATCTCGGCAGCCCCCAAGGCGCACCTTCTCATGGACAATGCCCGCGCCGACGCCAATGTCGACCAGTGCCATACCGCCACCACCGGCATGGAAGCCTTTACGGGCAAGGGCGTCGTGGTAGGACTTGTCGATACCGGTATGCAGTTTACCCACATCGACTACTACGACACCGAGGGCAAGGAGTGCCGCATCCGCCGAGTGTGGAACCAGAGCAAGAACGGTACGGCTCCCGAAGGCTACGACTACGGAGCAGAGTATACCACGGCATCGCGCATCAAGAGCCAGCGCTACGACGTGACTACCCAGTATCATGCCGGACACGTGCTGGGCATCGCAGCCGGAGCCGACAAATCTTCCGGCTACTACGGCGTCGCTCCCGATGCCGACATCGTGTTTGTCAGCATGGGCGATGAGGTGAGCAAAGTGGTCGACGGTGTGAAGTACATCTTCGACTATGCCAAGAGCGTCGGCAAACCCTGCGTTGTCAACCTCAGTCTCGGCCAGCACAACGGCCCGCACGACGGTACGTCGGAGACCGACCAGATGTTCGACCAGCTCGTCGGACCCGGATACATCATTGTCGGTGCAGCCGGCAATGAGGGTGAGGACAATCTGCACGTAGGCAAGACACTCGAGTCGGCCGACGATGCCTTCCAGTTTATCACCAACAATCCCTATTCGTCTGCTCTCGGTATCGACCTTTGGGGTTCCAAGGACTCGCACATGGCTTTCAAGGCCGTGCTCGTCAATGTACGCAGCGGTGTGATAATGGCCGAGAGCGACACCATCTCTACCGACAACGACGTGGAGGAAAAGACAATCACGCTGAAGACAGGTTCCACCTCCTGCACGGTCTATTACTCCTGCGGCATCGACGACAACGGCAAGCCGGAAGCTCTTCTCATGACCTACGGTACGGGGTCGAATACCTACAAGCTCGGTTTTGTCGTGACAGGTGAGGAGGGTTCCACCTTCCACGCTTGGCATGTGGCCCAGTACGACTCGTTTGCCTCTACATCGTTGAAGGGCTGGACATCGGCCGACAACGACTACAGTGTGGGCGAGATCGGCGGTACCGGCAAGAGCGTCATCACGGTCGGAGCGTACAACACCCGCCTCAAGTGGAACGACCTCTCCGGTACATCCTATGACTACACCATGTATGCCGGTGATATGGGAGACCTGAGTCTCTTCTCCAGCCACGGACCGACAGTCGACGGCCGTCGCAAACCCGATGTGGCTGCGCCCGGTGCCGAGGTCGTGTCGGCCATGTCGTCGTTCTACAGCAAATTCAATAAATCTACCTGCGTAGCCCAGACTACGGTGGGCAACAGTTCCTATTACTATCAGACGGCGCAGGGCACATCGATGGCCTCTCCGTTTGTCACCGGATCTGTGGCCCTGTGGCTGCAGGCCAATCCCAAACTGACGGTCGACGATATCCGCGAGGTCATCGAGGCCACATCGCGCAAGGACGAACATACCGGCGATACCTCCAGCAATCTTTGGGGCGCAGGCAAGATCGATACCTATGCCGGTCTGAAGTATGTGATCGAGAAGAACAGCACGGGCATCTCCGAGCAGGGCCTGGCCGAAGGCATGTTCCAGGTAGTGGGCGACCACAATGCCCATGCCGCCAAGATCTACTTTGAGGAGAACGGCACCCCGGTACGCCTCTCCGTATACAACGCACTCGGCCAGCAGCTCTCTGAGCAGACCCTTACCGCCAACGGCACACAGGTAGACCTCTCCGCCTATGGCGCAGGCGTGTACGTGTTCAAGATGCAGCGCGGCACGGTGGCCAAGAGCGTGAAGATGACCCTGTAGGAGGACGCCTTTCGGCCTCCGCCGATAGTCCCGTTACAACAAAGTCCCTTCGCGTCAGAAGAGAACAGTGATACACATTCGGGGACTGTCCGCCATGCGGCGGTTCCCGAATGTCGCTTTTTGTAGCCGGTGGATAATCTTTGGACTGCAATTCGTGCAGTTTGTAGATTATTTGTTATACCTTTGCAGCCATGCGCAGTATGTACTGCGTCTTGGTCTTACTGATTTATATTTATTTTATACGTTTATTGTCGGCTTGCCACCTGGACGACGGGAATGTCGGAAGGGAAAAGTCTCCAAAGTCATTACAACTACGAAATGAAAAAAAATCTTTTATTGCTCGCATCCCTGGCGATGATGGGCACCTCGGTTTTCGCACAGAAGCTGTCGCCGAACACCGAACTGCTGTTGCTCAACCGCAACAATACCCAAATGCTGAAATCTTTCGGATGTGAAGAATCCCAGACCGTTGGGGCATACGTCAAGGTGAAGGATCAGGACGTGCTTGCCGAGATCGAGAAACTCGGCGGTGCCGTCAACACCAATCTCACCGGGACGCTCGTCACCATGACCATCCCCGTCGACAAGATACGCGCCATCGCCGAGCTCGACGATGTGGAGTACATACAGGTGGGCGATCCCGTCAAGGAACTGATGGACGAGGCCCGTAAGGCCACCAACGTAAACCAGTGCCATGAACTGGCTGCCACTACGGGCAAGTACCGCGGTGCTGGCGTCGTGGTGGGTGTCGTGGACAACGGTATTGAGTTGGGACACGTCGACTATTACAGCAGTGACGGCAAAGAGTACCGCATCAAGCGGTACTGGAACCAGCGCAAGACCGGAACGCGTCCTACCGGCTACTCCTATGGTGCCGAATACAAGGACTCTGCCCGCATTGTCGCCCAGAAGTATGACCTGACCACCACCTATCATGGCGGTCACGTGCTTGGCATCGCTGCCGGTGCCGACAAGTCATCTGGCTATCAGGGCGTCGCTCCCGAGGCCGACATCGTGTTTGTCACTACCAATATGACCAGCACCGGCGTCACCGATGCCGTGAAGTATATCTTCGACTATGCCGAGAGCGTGGGCAAGCCCTGCGTGGTCAACCTCAGTCTCGGTTCGCACTATGGTCCGCACGACGGCAACTCGGCCTCCGACCAGACCTTTGCGTCGCTTACCGGTCCCGGCCGTATCATCGTCGGTGCAGCCGGCAATGAGGGTATGTACAACATACACGTGTCGAAGACCCTCTCCGCCGAGGCTGCCGACTCGCTTTCTGCCATCGTGGCTCCCTACTCCGGCTACTACTCGAGTACTTCCCTTGGATCGGCTGTCGTCGATGGTTGGGGCGAAGTGAACACGAACATCAGTGCAAGGGTCGTACTGTGCAATGTGCTGACGGGCAAGGTGCTGACTACGAGCGAACTCATCTCTACCACGTCGAGCACCTCCAAGATTGTCACCCTGACCTACAACGGCACTTCCTACAAGGCTCAGATCGCCCCGTCAATCAACCAGTACAGCCACCGGCCGAATATCACCATCGCCCTGCAAGGCTCGGTGACCGGCAACTTCCGCCTGGGCGTTGTCTTCTATGGCGATGAGGGTACGACCATCCATGCATGGTGTCCCAACGACGTCTTCCAGTTTGTGGCAAATCTCAACAATTCCTGTGTGAAGAAAGGCTGGACTGCCGGCAATACCGACTGCACGGCAGGCGAGACCGGCGGTACGGGCAAGACCGTCATCTCTGTCGGTTCGTTCAATACCAAACTGTCGTACACAAAGCTCGACGGTACTACCGAAAACTTCGAACCGTCGTACTACGGAAGCCTGAGCGGTCTGTCTTCCTTCTCCAGCCACGGACCGACGGTCGACGGCCGTCAGAAGCCGGACATTACCGCCCCCGGCTGTGCCATCATCTCCGCACAGTCACAGTACTGCACGGCAGCATCGTATGACAACTTCTCGGCTACCGGTGCCGCTGCCAAGACCACGTTCAACGGCAAGGCCTACTATTACCAGGGCGAGGTGGGTACGTCTATGGCTTCTCCTTTCGTTGCCGGCGTAGTGGCACTATGGCTGCAGGCCGACCCGACACTTACCCCCGACAAGATCCGCGAAGTATTTGCCAATACCGCTGTCCGTGACACCTACACAGGCGAAAGCCCTGTCGGCAACGACAACATGTGGGGCGCCGGAAAGGTTGACGCCTATGCCGGACTGCAGTATGTCATCGAGCACAAGGGCGAGACTTCCGGTATCGAAGACCAGATCTCCGGCACCGACGATCTGTACCGTGTGGTCACCGACAGAAACAGTCACTCTGCCAAGGTCTACTTCGCAGAGAGCGGCGCTCCCGTACATGTGGCTGTCTACAATGCCCTTGGCCAGCAGGTGGCAGGTACTGACGTGACCGTCAGCGGCGAGAGCATCGACCTCACTTCCTTGGCCGACGGCGTGTATGTCTTCAAACTGCAGCGCGGCGGCAAGACACAAAGCATCAAGACCGCCCTTTGATCGGGCAGGTTCTGATATCCCTTCCCTCTACAGAGCGGACAAGTCGATTGCATACGGCAACGGTTTGTCCGCTCTGCTTTTTTTGTAAGGACAGGGTTTTGAAAAGAACTGCGGAAAGCGATTTTTAGAATTATTAGTGTTCGGTAAAATATCGCAAACAACAAGCCCCGTAGGGTAGGGTGTTCAAAATCCGTATTTTTAACGAGATTGTTTTTTGTTTGCCTTAAACATTCTAGTTTGTTGGTATACAAGGCTTTTCAATAGATTCTTACAGTCATTTTTTATGCCATATTTTTGCCTTGGCCGAAATTGTGTTTTTACACCCAGCCCCGTAGAAACAACGCAAGAGTATGTCACATATACCAGCCCTTGCAGGGCTGTGGATTTGCAGTAATAAGACCCGAAACTTGAATAAAATATTTGGAACGTTCAACTTAAAACACTACATTTGTAATATAGTTAAAAAAGAAAAGGTTTTGCCAAAGATATTTGAATACTTCGGTTTCATATTTCTGTTCTAATCAAACGAGCACGAACCGATACATGTCCATGCAAACAAGGAAGGACATGAGGTTGTCTTTGAAATTTTGATGGAAAGCGGAAAACTTACAGAGGTCCGCCGCCGTCCATCCGGCAAGATGCCTCCTTTGAGCGAAAAAGACGCAGCAACAGCCGAGGCGTTTGTTAGAAAGTATTACAAAAATATCGTTGAGAAATGGGTAAACTTCTTTATTTACAAAAAGAGAGTACGTTCAACTAAAATTACGCAGAAATTATGAATTTAACCCGTTGGCGGAATTAATTTAGTGCATACTTAATTCTGCCGATGGGTTTGTTAT
>CAVHOL010000090.1:0-9393 GCA_963637655.1 bacterium
ATCGGGGCTGAAAGGCTTCAAGAAGAGGATTTTCGGTATCGTCGACGGCCTCGCGGGGATTTTTGCTACACCACGAAACTTTGCGCTCGAAATAAATTAGCGGACCCTAATTAGCAGACCCTAAATTGGCTTTTCATTACTTTGTTTTTTCGTCATTAACAACCTTCTCCATCGCCTCCCTCGGTACATACGCCGTGGCCACTAAACATCCGTCAAACAGTTCCACAACCACTCTTTGCTGACCAGCAATCCTTGCCACTCTCCCATGAATTCCCTTGAAGTCGCCAGTAGTGACTACAACATGGTCGCCCAGCTTGTATTGAATGTTAGGCGACGTAACGGGGGTGATGTGGGGATTCACAATGGAGGTGAGGCGGATGAAGTTGTCCATCGCCTCGCTGCGGATGGTGAGGGGCGGATTGCGATCGGGGTGGTCTTGACGCTGGATAGTGTGGTCGTAGTAGTAGCTCAACAAGGATTTGCCTTCGAGGGGATTGCACTTCTCGTCATGAAGCAAGGCGTCCACTTGGGCTCTTGTGTCTCGGACAAACACAAAGGAAGGGAGAAGCGGCTCGGTGACGATTCGCCTCTTCCCTTGTTTTCGTATCTCCTTGTAGCGCAAGGGGACGTAACACTCCATGCTCTTGGCTTCGATGCATGCCTTTGCCTTGATGATACGACCATAAGACACTCGCAACACATACCATTGCTTGGTTTCGGCAGGCACGTTCTCTACCGACACCCCACCTTTGCTTTTTGAGGTGGAGGGCGTACAGGAGGTAAGTCCAGTACTTGGACACAATGAGCTTGTGTCGGCTGGGTGCCCATTATTCAATGAGGCGGTAGCCGCTGAGGGCTGGTTGGCGCAATCTTCCATTTTCTTTCACTGGATGGTCAGACTTCAACCGTATGGATCTCCTCTTTCGAGAATTGTCATAATCCGACACAAATATAGAGGAATTATCTGTAACCAAAGAGTTTTTGCCGGGAAATCTAAAGCTTCCCGCTTTATTCGTTTCTGTATGCGTCCGACGCATGTTCCCTGTCTCCGTTGTAACACAAATGTAATATGTGTTTAAGCCTTATGTAATATGCCGTATGTACTTTTGCCGCCAAAAGAAACATACATATTTGCATGGAAACAATTTATCTTTGTATCGTCGTCTTTTTGCTGTGTCTGGCAATATTCGACCTCTTCGTCGGTGTCAGCAATGATGCCGTGAACTTTCTGAACTGTGCCATCGGAGCGAAGGTGGCCAAGTTTCGTACCGTGATGATCGTTGCCAGTGTCGGCGTCGGCATCGGTGCTGTCATGTCGACCGGCATGATGGACGTGGCCCGCCACGGCATCATGAGTCCTGACTATTTTTCGTTCAAGGAGGTGATGGTTATCTTCCTTGCGGTGATGGTGACCGACGTGATCATTCTCGACATGTTCAACTCGCTGGGTATGCCTACGTCGACCACCGTTTCGCTTGTGTTTGAACTGTTGGGCGGAACGTTTATCATCGCCACCATCAAGACCATCAGCGACGGTACATTGACCTATAGCGAACTGCTCAATACCGACAAGGCATTGCAGGTAATCATCGCCATCTTTGTGAGTGTGGCCATCGCCTTTGTCTTCGGTATCATCGTGCAGTGGATATCGCGTGTGGTCTTCACCTTCAACTACAAGCGTCACAGCCGCTATTCCATCGCCGTCTTCGGCGGTATCGCCTTCACGGCCCTGGCCTACTTTATCTTTATCAAGGGTATCGGCAAGTCCAACTACTTGCCCGAGGATGTACGCCTGTGGATAGACGCCAATACGCGTATGCTTCTTTTGGCTACCTTCCTCGTGTCTACAGTCGCCATGCAGATTATCCATTTGCTGGGTGTCAACGTGTTCAAGTTTGTCGTGCTCATGGGCACCTTCGGCCTTGCCATGGCATTTGCCGGCAACGACCTTGTCAACTTTATCGGTGTGCCTCTGGCCGGACTTGACTCCTACAATGACTATATGGCCAACGCCCATGGCGCGGGTGTCGACAGTTTCCTCATGCGCTCCCTGTCGGAGAGCGCCAAGACACCTCCCTTCTACCTGTTTCTCGCCGGAATCGTCATGATCGTGGCCATGGCTACATCGAAGAAAGCCCGCAATGTAATCAAGACCAGTGTTGATCTTTCCCGCCAGGACGAGGGCGACGAGATGTTCGGCACCAGCCGTGCTGCCCGCAGTATCGTGCGTGCCACACAGGAGGCTGACTCAGTGGTCATGCGTGCCATACCGCAGGGCGTGCGCCAATGGATAGACAGCCGATTCAACAAGGCTGAGGTGGAGCTCAACGACGGTGCCGCCTTCGACGTGGTGCGTGCCGCAGTCAACCTGGTGCTGGCTTCCATGCTTATCACTATCGGTACCAACTACAAGCTGCCGTTGTCTACGACCTATGTCACCTTCATGGTGGCTATGGGATCGAGCCTTGCCGATCGCGCGTGGAGCCGTGAGAGTGCAGTGTTCCGTGTGACGGGCGTGCTGAGCGTTATCGGTGGATGGTTTATCACCGCAGCGGTAGCCTTCCTTGCCTGCTCGGTAGTGTGTCTGCTGATGTTCTACGGAGGTATATTGCTCCAGGCTGCCTTCATGGTGCTCGTTGTCGTACTGCTTGTGCGCAGCAGTCGCCAGTATGCCAAGAAAGAGAAGGAGGGCGACAAGGCCGATGTGTTCCGCCTGATGATGCGCACCCGCGATCCCGAGATTGTCTGGGACTTGCTGCTCAAGCATGTGGCACGTACACAGTCGTTCATGACCCGCTTCGCCTACGAACAGTTCAACAACATCATCGACGGTCTCGAAGAGGAACGCCCCAAGACCCTGCGCCAGGCCAGCCGCCATCTGCAGGAGGAAAAAGACGAGCTCAAGAAGTATCGCCGCCAGGAGCTTCTCGCCTTGCGCAGAGTGCCTACCGACATAGCCATCGAGCGCAACACATGGTTCCATCTTGGCATCAACGCTTCAGAACAGTATATCTACGGTATGCGCCGTATGCTCGAACCGGTCAAGGAGCATGTAGACAACAGTTTCAATCCGCTGCCCCAGGCATACGTTGACGAGTTCCGTCCCATCCGTGAGACCATCAACGATCTGATGCAGCAGACCGAGAATGCCATCTCCACCTCGCGGTTTACCAACTACCGTGACGTGTTGGCCAAGGCCGATGTCTGCAAAGACGAACTGTCGGTAGTGCGCAAACGCCTTATCGACAGCATACAGCAGAGCAAGGACAACCAGATGCTGCAGGTGTCGCTCGTCTACCTCAACATCCTGCAGGAGAGCCAACAGCTGCTCAGCAATATGCGTCACCAACTCCGTGCTGCCAAGAAATTTATGGAGAACTGATTCTGACGCTACGCCAGCCGTGCCGGAGGCACTTCCCGTCCTCCGTGCATGGGCAATAAGTAAACAGACTCGCCGCATGACCATCGAGGGTCATGCGGCGAGTCTGTTTCTTGCGTATGTTTCTGTGTGCTTCCCGTGCGATATCAGCGGGACGCCATCCTCATGCGGTTTCTCCTTCCGAGATCGTCGTAGAGTGTCTGTAGGATGGATTTTCCTTTGTCGGCCCTTGTGCCGTCGGGCGAAGTGCGGAAGAACACACGGTCGGAGGCAGTATCGTAGACGCTTGTACCGCTGTCGTCGACAAAGCCGAATCCGCCGGGGAAAGAGTAGAAGGCAAAGGGAGATGTGTAGGACGTACCGAGAACGTCGCGGCTGTAGAGAAAATCGTCGTGGGGCAGGCCCAGCTGGGCGAGCAGTGTGGCGGCCAGATCGGTTTGGCTCATGATCTTCTCGTACTTCATGGGGCGCGTCACCGCTCCGCCCGTCCAGATGATGGGAATATGGAAATATTTCGGACCGAACCGCTCGCCGTCTTTGGGATAGGGTATGCCGTGGTCGGGCAGAAGGATGACGAGCGTGTTGTCCCACAACGGCAGTTTGCGCAGCCGCGCAACGAACCGTCCGATGCAGTCGTCGGTGTAGGCAAAGGCGTTGCAGGTCTTGTCGCCGAACTTGCTGAACGGCACGTCAAACGGTTCGTGGCTGCTCAGCGTGAGCATGGCGGTGAACCAGGGCGACTGGCTGTGGCGCTTGGCCAGCCGGTCGTACAGGTAGTCGAAGGTGATGTCGTCGCGTACGCCCCACTTGCTGTAGTTGCGTGCCGACATGGGAAAGTCGTCCTGAGAGACGAGCGTCTCGAAACCGCCCGCCCGCAGATATCCCTTGGTGTTGGTGAAATTGATGTCTCCGCCATAGACAAACTCGGTATGGTATCCCGCCTTGTCGAGCGTCGCCGCAATATTGGGTAGAGTAGGGCAGAGACTGGGAATCTTCATGATAGACACTGTGGGTAGACCGGGATGCCCGCTGAAGGTACACACCGTGCCGCGGTCGGTACGGAAACTGCTGGCGTAGGCCTGCGTGAAGAAAATGCCCTCGTGTGCCAATCTGTCAAGATGGGGTGACACCCCTGCTACGCCGCCGAGACTGTCGATCATGGTAGCGCCGAAACTCTCCATGAAGATTACGAGGATGTTTGGACGTCGGGTGCGGAGCACGGATGGCGTACTGTCGGCCTTTTCGACGGGGAAAAGGCCTTGCATATTGCGGTGCAGCGTATTTTCGTCGTAGAAATTGAACTCGTCCTCGTAGCGCTTCTGCCGGCTGATGCTTGACAACAGGTTGAAGGTCGGGTTGATGGCCGACAGGTTGAGGTACTGGTCGGTACTGAAGTAGGCATCGCCGACATTGGCCGTCGATACCCTGACGCCTCCCCGGATGACGAGAAACAGCAGTCCGCCGAGCACTGTCATGCCGACCGTGTTCAGTGAGCGGCGTTTTACGCTTTCCACCCTTGGCATCTTGCTCGGCGTGACGGTCCAAAGCAAGAAGCACATGGCGTTTGCCGTCAGTACGACAAGCAGTGTTCTGACGAGAATGTATCCGGTAGAAACGCTGGCCATCGCATTCTTGGGCGAGTCGAGGTAGATGAATATCGAAGCGTCTATCTTGCTCTGCCAAAAAGAGAAGAGCGACAGGTCTCCATAGAATATCATTGTCACGACCGCCATTATTATAATGTAGTACGGCAACATGATTCTCCTGATGGGCAATCGGTGTACCCAGACTGACAGCAGTGCCAGCAGAAAGGGCAGGGCGGTCATGTAGCCGGCGGTGGTCGCATCGAGTCCGGCTCCGTGGTACATCACGTCAAGGTAGTCTGTCAGTCGGTATGCCTTGCCTGCATTGCAAGACATGAATACAGGTTTCTGCAGAATAAAATATACCCAGACGGTCATGAAGAACGTGAGCAGATATCCTGTTCTCGGGTACGTGTCGTATATCCTTTTGAGGAAATGTGGTTTCAGGGATGTCGTGTCTGCTTTTGTCATAAATGTCAGAAAAATAGGCTTGCGGGGGGCTAAGTTAAGCGAAAATTTTGAGATACGCAAGTTCCACGTCCTGCTCTTCGACAAAACGCCACTGACTATTTTGTCAGTGGATATGTGACAGAAATGTCACACTTGTCGGTTGGCATGGTTTTGGTAGATAGAAGGGTGGATCGCCCACAGGGGCAATCAGACAACCAGAAGAAAATAAAAGCAAGTAATAAGATTATGAACATTCAACCGTTAGCAGACAGAGTGCTGGTGCTTCCCGCACCGGCAGAGGAAAAGGTCGGAGGCATCATCATCCCCGACACCGCAAAAGAAAAACCCCAGCATGGCAAGATCGTTGCTGCAGGACAAGGCACAAAAGACGAGGCTATGGTTCTGAAGGAAGGCGACGAGATACTCTATGGCAAGTACTCCGGCACCGAACTTGAGTATGAGGGTACCAAGTATCTGATCATGCGCCAGAGCGATGTGCTCGCCGTGGTCAAGAAATAATCGAATGCGTGAAAATTGTCTAACTAAAACAAGGAATCAAAAAATGGCTAAAGAAATAAAGTACAACGTAGAAGCCCGTGACCTGCTCAAGAGCGGTGTCGACAAACTGGCCAATGCCGTAAAAGTAACCCTTGGTCCCAAGGGCCGCAATGTGGTCATCGAAAAGAAGTTCGGTGCTCCCCAGATTACCAAGGACGGCGTGACAGTCGCCAAGGAAGTGGAACTGGAGGACAAATTTGAGAATACCGGTGCACAGCTCGTCAAGAGTGTTGCCAGCAAGACCGGCGACGATGCCGGCGACGGTACCACCACCGCTACCATCCTTACTCAGTCTATGGTGGCAGAAGGCGTGAAGAATGTCACCGCCGGTGCCAATCCTATGGATCTCAAGCGCGGTATCGACAAGGCTGTCACGGCAGTCGTAAACTATATCAAGGACAATGCTGAGCAGGTAGGCGACAACTATGACAAGATCGAGCAAGTGGCCACCATTTCGGCCAACAACGATGCAGAGATCGGCAAGCTCCTCGCCGACGCCATGCGCAAGGTTTCCAAGGACGGAGTCATCACCATCGAGGAAAGCAAGAGCCGCGACACCAGCATCGGTGTAGTGGAAGGCATGCAGTTCGACCGCGGTTATCTGAGCAGCTACTTCGTGACCGATGCCGACAAGATGGAGTGCGTCATGGAGAACCCCTATATCCTCATCTACGACAAGAAGATCTCTTCGCTGAAAGACTTCCTCCCCATCCTGCAGCCTGCTGCTGAGAGTGGCCGCCCGATGTTGGTCATCGCTGAGGATGTCGACTCTGAGGCTCTGACTACGCTGGTAGTCAACCGTCTGCGCGGCGGTCTGAAAATCTGCGCTGTCAAGGCTCCCGGTTTCGGCGACCGCCGCAAGGCCATGCTCGAAGATATCGCCGTGCTGACCGGTGGCGTGGTCATCAGCGAAGAGAAGGGCCTGTCGCTCGACAAGGCTACGCTCGACATGTGCGGTACTTGTGATAAGGTGAACGTCACCAAGGACAACACTACCATCGTCAACGGTGCCGGTGACAAGCAGCTCATCCAGGACCGTGTCGCACAGATCAAGAACGAGATTGCCAATACCACAAGCTCTTACGACAAGGAGAAACTGCAGGAGCGTCTGGCCAAACTCGCCGGTGGCGTAGCCGTACTCTATGTCGGTGCCAACAGCGAGGTGGAGATGAAGGAAAAGAAAGACCGTGTAGACGACGCACTCTGCGCTACCCGCGCAGCTATCGAGGAAGGTGTTGTTGTCGGCGGCGGTACGACCTACATCCGCGCCCAGCAGGTGCTTGAAGGCGTCAAGGGTGACAATGCCGACGAGCAGACAGGTATCAATATCGTGGCCCGTGCCATCGAGGAACCGCTTCGCCAGATCGTAACCAACGCCGGTGGCGAAGGTGCCGTTGTCGTACAGAAAGTACGCGAGGGCGAGGGCGACTTCGGATACAATGCCCGCAAGGATGTCTATGAGGATCTCCGCAAAGAGGGTGTCATCGACCCGGCCAAGGTAGCGCGCGTAGCTCTTGAAAATGCCGCTTCCATCGCCGGTATGTTCCTGACCACCGAGTGCCTCATCTGCGACAAACCCGAAGAAAAGCCCGCTATGCCGATGGGCCAGCCGGGTATGGGCGGCATGATGTAATTGCCAAAATCATAAAGCATATTCTATAAATATTTCGGCCGCAAGCTGTCAGTCATGACGCTTGCGGCTGTTTTTCATGCATATATTCAAAAATCCTTCAAAGGCGATTTTTAGAACCGGCCATAAACGAATCGCTTTCCCAACTGTATTGTCAGGATGTATGTGAAATGAAACCGTAATATATATACGTCCCTTATATGGCATTTTTCGTAATTTTGCAGCAGTCAATGAGTGTAGAATGAAGATAATATGGATGACGGCATTTCTGTTGTTGCCGATATTGGGAATTGTTTATGTGTCGTGGAACATCTGGGTGCTGCTTCCTTTGCCGGCAGCGTGGCGAGGAGCAGTGGTGACCCTGTTTGTGGCTGCGTTTATGCTGATGTTCGCCGGTTTTCTCGGGATCAACGAGCGGTTGCCCTTGGTATGGTCGAGAGTGGTCTATGAGACAGGCAACTCGATGATCATGGTCTTGCTCTATCTGGCGCTCGTGTTCTTGGCGCTTGATGTGTGCCGCTGGGTGCATCTTCTACCGAAAGCATGGCTGTGGCACAATGGCTATACGGCTGCGGGCGTGGCAGCGTTCATGGTTGTCCTCCTTGGCTATGGCTACTGGCATTTCCTGGATAAGTATCGGCAGGAACTGACCCTGAATACGCGGAAGACGGTGAGCGGGGTGGCCGGTAAGAAGGAAAAGACAGTAGTTCTTTTGAGCGACCTGCATCTGGGCTATCACATCGGGCGGAAGGAGTTTGCCCGGTGGGTTGATCTCATCAATGCCGAGCGGCCCGACTTGATATTGATAGGCGGCGACATCATCGACATCAGTGTCCGCCCCTTGCTCTTGGAAGACGTGGCCTCGGAGTTCCATCGTCTGAAGGCTCCCGTCTATGCTTGCTTGGGCAATCATGAGTATTATGCGAGTGAGCCAAGGGCGAAGGCGTTTTATGACAAGGCGGGAATCGTCTTGCTGCGAGACAGTGTGGCGACGGTGGATGCCATCACGATCGTCGGAAGAGACGACCGCACCAATCTCCGTCGCAAACCGCTGCGAGATTTGATGAGGCAGACTGACGCAAACCGTTTCACGATATTGCTCGACCACCAGCCTTATCACTTGGAGGAGGCAGAGAGGGCGAAGGTCGATTTCCAGTTCTCCGGACATACCCATGACGGACAGGTTTGGCCCATCTCTTGGATAACGGGATCGATGTATGAGAAGTCTTTCGGCTATCTGAAAAAAGGCGATACTGAGTATTACATCAGTTCGGGAATGGGCATTTGGGGCGCCAAGTTCAGAATCGGTACCAGGTCGGAGTATGTGGTGGTAAGGCTTCGGGAGAAATAAGGTTTATAGAGTATAAGTTGTCATGATAAGTCGATATGATGATACAAGAAAAATTGCATTCAGCTGCTGAGCTGACGGAATATATCAATAAGGTGGGCATGCTGCCATTCCTTCATCTCGTACCAAATTATGATTGGTCGGCAGAGGAAGTGGTGGACGAGGATTGCCAGTACGTCGCCCTTCCCGATGGCGGCTGGGAGTGGCCGCTATGGGAGTGGAAGGGGGATATTATCCGCGAGAGCGGATGCGCCTATGGCAAGTTCTTCATGGGCAAGGCGGCGTTCGTCAGCAGGGAGTGGTGGCCCGACTTCTGCAACTATCGCCGCAGCACGCATCCTTATCCTGCCGAGGGAAGCATCGAGGAGGCCATCCTCGAAACGTTGAGGATCAATGGCAGCATGATCACCCGCGACCTGCGCAAGGCTTGCGGCTTCACGGAGCC
>CAVHOL010000091.1:0-9180 GCA_963637655.1 bacterium
CCGTCAGAAATCCGCAATTTTTTCAGCGAAAAACGTAGCAGTGTCATTATAAATTCAAGTTTCGGATTTAGAATTATGCTTGAAGAAACGTCCCCGAAGGGGGCGCGCTCGGCTTTGCCGCTTGCGTCAGCAAGAACCTCTGCATAACCGCAGGTTCCCTTCGGTCACCTGCGGTATTTCCTCAGCCGAAACACGCGTCCTCGAAGAGGGCGAAATTCGTTGAAGACTCTCTGACCAGCGGGAAGAAACTCTCTCAAGTTTTCTTCTTGATACACTCCCATTAGCGAGTGTTCGCCCTCTTCGAGGACGCTCTTTGTGCGACCATTTATCCGCAGGTTCCTTTCAGTCACCTGCGGTTATGCAGAGTTTGCCCCCTTCGGGGACATAACACGAGCGTAAATCCGAAACTTGAGTTATTTACGTTATTATCAATTTGATGACACTCAATAATATCAAACTCTCCTGCGCCTTTATGATTTACAACATATTCATAATTAGCAGTATGCACAGTCTCCCCATAGGCAATATTATTGTTATACTTGACCATTAAAGTCTCTGACAGTTTAGGCAACTCGCCCTTAGGCAAGTCATACTTGTTGACATACTGTTGCAATCCCTCAATCTTATGAGTCGTCAAGAACTCGGCTATAGCTGCCCTGTTAAAGACATTGGCACCTGACCTTAGAGCATCTTGTATGGTGTCATGACCTGTAAAGCTGCGGACTTGATAACAGCATTAGCGTCTTTTCTGTATACCCAAGCCTCACTGCCGTGACCTATTCTCTTGCCATACTTCTTCTCTAATTTAGTGTCTACATCATCTACCCATTTTCCTTGTTCCTTTGCGAATTTTTCAAGAGATTCTCTGCCTTTCAGGTTTCTTTTGTCAATGTCTTCCTGAGAGAGAACTCCTTGTCCCTGAGCTTCCCGCAAGAATGTTTTTAAGGTGCAGGATATAATAAGGCATTCCCAAGAAACAGAAAATCGCCAACGGAAGAGCAGAGGCATAAAATACTGGTTGTCTGCAGAATAACAAAAGGAATGCCTTTGTGGGACATTCCTTGTATGGTGATCTCGCTGGGATTCAAACCCAGGACCTTCAGAACCGGAATCTGACGCTCTATTCAGCTAAGCTACGAGACCATTTTCGATAAAGCGGGCGATGGTGATGCCCTTTGGTGATGCAAAAGTACGAAATAAAAGCGATACGCACAAGCAAAAGCCGCTATTTTCTGTGCCGGCATTTCTGGCGCGACTGCGATTGGGCGACTGTACGGCGGCACGACCGGAAGGGTGAGACCGGACGGCTACGCAAATTCCAGTCCCAGTTCGTCGACCAAACGGCGTACGCCCTTGTTGTTCTTTGTGATTATCTCAAAAATCTCCCGTTTGGAGAGTATCGGCTTGATTTCGGACGGTGCTGCCAGACGCAGCGTGAGGTCCACATGACCGTTGTGGAGCAGTTTGGCCATTGTAGCACGGATACGTCCCCGGATGGCAGAGACCTGTTCGAGCAGCGGCTGGTTTTCGATGACCACCTCGAAATGGGGATAGTCGGTAATGACAGGCGACATGTTCTTCATGCGCATGGAGAGGGCCACCATCTGCTGGGGCATACGGTTGCACATCATGCGCCATTGCAGATCGAGCAAGTCCTGGGTGAAGACCTCGTCTTCCTCTGTATTGGTAACGACGGGATCGGCCTTCTTCTCCTCAGCCTTCACCTCCTTGAGTGCGGCAAAGGTCACGCCGATCCCGCTCAGTTTCAGACGCGGACGGGCGGCGGGGATGACTGTTGTTGTGCCAATGTTTGTTTTCGGGGTGTTGTCGCGCTCTTTGCCGCGAGTCTCTGATGCCTTTGCAGGACCGGTTCGCACGGCATTGCCGGCGGCAGCCACCTGCTGAGCTGCCTTTGGCCGGGATGCGACGATATGTTTGAACAGGGATTTCAGTCTTTTAGGGCTACGCCCCGCACCGGCGCTGTCGTCCTCGGGCTGGGTGAGCTGTGCCATCTGGATGAGCGTCAGTTCGACAAGCAGGCGCTTGTTGCTGCTCTGCCGGTAATTGATGTCGCACTGGTTGAGCAGTTTCAGAGACTTGAAGAGGAAGGCCGCCGTGCATTTCTTTGCCTGAGCGGCATATTTCTGCCTTTGCTGGTCACTGGTCTCGAGCAGCGGAAGGGTCTTTTCGTCTTTGGCCATCAATACTGAGCGGACATGGGTGGCAAGTCCGTTGACAAGATTGCCGCCGTCGAATCCTTTCGATATGATACCGTCGAGGAGCAGCATGATGTCGCTGACCTTGTTTTCGACGGAGAGGTCGACAATACGGAAATAGTTGTCGACATCGAGCTCATTGAGATCCTCTATCACCTTCTTGTAGGTGATGTTGCCCTGGCAGAAGCTTGCAGCCTGGTCAAAGATGGACAAGGCATCGCGCATGCCGCCGTCAGCCTTCTCGGCAATCAGCGTGAGCGCCTCCTCCTCATAGGTGATACCCTCCTTCTCGGCCACATGCTTGAGATGGCTGACCGTGTTCTGGACCGTCATACGCTCGAAATCGTATATCTGGCAACGCGACAGGATGGTCGGAAGAATCTTGTGCTTCTCCGTGGTGGCGAGGATGAATATGACGTACGCCGGCGGTTCCTCCAACGTTTTAAGAAACGCATTGAAGGCCTGGTTGGAAAGCATGTGCACCTCGTCGATGATGAACACCTTGTAGCGTCCCACCTGGGGCGGCACGCGGGTCTGTTCCATCAGTTGCTTAATGCTCTCCACGGAGTTGTTGCTGGCCGCATCGAGTTCGAAGATATTGTACGACCGTCCTTCGGCAAAAGCCCTGCAGCTTTCGCACTCCCCGCACGCCTCGCCTTCGGCATTGGGGTGCTCGCAGTTGATGACCTTTGCGAAGATACGCGCACAGGTGGTCTTTCCTACGCCGCGTGGGCCGCAGAAAAGATAGGCATGCGCCAGTTTCCCGCTTTTCACGGCATTCTTCAGCGTGGTGGTCAGCGCCATCTGCCCCACTACCGAGTCGAACGTCATCGGGCGGTACTTGCGCGCCGAAACGATATATTCTTGCATAATGAGTGGTATTTTCTATCCGGTTGCTTTTGCAAACTTACTATAAAATTTTCTATTAGTATATCCCCGACTGAAAAAATTATAGTAAGTTTGCAAGTAAATTCCGAAAAAACAATGAATCGTCTGGCGCTCGTCGGAGCCTTTCTCGAACACTACAAATACGCCATCACCTTTGTGGTGGGCATCGCCATCGTGGGTTTTCTCGACGACAACAGTTATGTCCGCCGGGCGCAGCTCGGCATGCAGATCAGCGACCTCAAAGAAGAAATCGGCAAATACAAGGAGCGCAACGAGACCAACACCCGCCGGCTGCGCGAGCTCAAGCACAGTCCGCGGGCTTACGAGAAAATCGCACGCGAGCGCTACTTCATGAAGACCGCTGACGAGGACATCTATGTACTGAGCGACGACGAACAATCCGAAACTCCCGAAAATGAAACAACTGAATAACGTACAGAGTGCCATCTTCCTCATCGGCGGCATACTGATGGTCATCGGTGCCGGCTGCTTTGCCACGATGTGGAACCAGAAGGCGGTATGCTGGATATACCTCACGGGCGCCCTCATGTTTGCCTGGATACAAATATCGCAGACCTACGAAGGCACTTCCACCGCCATCCACCGTCTGAAGAAAATCATGACTACGGCCGACATTTTCTTTGTACTGTCAGGCATGCTCATGGTCGACTCCGCCTACAAGTACATGCAGAACATCTGCAACAACTACATCACTTATGTGGAGTACATCTACAACAAGTGGGTACTGCTGTTGCTTGTAGCCGCACTGCTCGAGATATACACCATGCACCGCATCTCCGCAGAATTGCGCAAGGAGGAGCAACATCAAAAAAAATCATAAAAGGCGGCACAATACAATTAAATACAATAAAAAAATAGCCGTACCTCAGCAATACATATTACCTTTGGTAAGAAAGAAGCACAAACCACTCGTCTATGAATAAAATCCTATACGCGTTTGTTACCATTCTGGCACTCGCCTCGTGTGCCAACACCTATAACATACAGGGCACGTCCAACGTATCTACGCTCGACGGCCGTATGCTCTACCTGAAGGTACTCAAGGACAACGACTTCAAGAGCCTTGACTCCTGCGACGTGGTACACGGACAGTTCCATTTCGCCGGCACCTTCGACACCACAAGCATGGCCAACATATTCATGGACGACGAAAGCGTACTGCCGCTGGTGCTCGAAAGCGGAGACATCACCATCAAGATCGACAACACCCAACAGACCGTGAGCGGCACCCCGCTCAACGACAAGCTCTTCAAGTTCTTCAGCCGCTACAACCAGCTCCGCAGCCAGGAAGCCGAACTGCTCCACACCCACGACCGCGCCATCATGGACGGCAGCAATATGGATGTGATCAATGCCAAACTGCAGGAAGAGGCCATGAAGATATCACAGGAAGAGGACAAGCTCGTCACATCATTCGTAACCGACAATTTCGACAACGTGCTTGGACCCGGCGTCTTCTTCATGATGACCATCGGCTACCAGTATCCCGAGCTCACCCCGTGGATAGAAGACATCATGAGCAAGGCGACCGATAAATTCAAGAACGACACCTATGTGCGCGACTACTACAAGAAGGCACAGGAAAACCAGGCCATCATGAACGGTCTGAAAGACGTGCCCCCTGCCGCACCTGCCATGACACCGCCACCTGCACCCACCCCCAACGACATGGCAAAGCCCTCCGAACAAAGCCAACAACAATGAGAACACTGATATACGGCGGCAACATCGTGAACGACGGACAGACCTTCAGCGGGTCGATTGTCATCGACAACGATGTTGTCACAGAAATCATAGAGACAACCGACAAGCCCCGTGGACACTACGACAAAGAAGTAGATGCTACGGGGTGTTTCGTATTGCCGGGCGTGATCGACACCCATGTCCACTTCCGCGAACCGGGACTGACGGCCAAGGCCGACATCGAAAGCGAAAGCCGCGCAGCGGCCTACGGCGGCGTGACCACCTACTTCGACATGCCCAACACCAAGCCGCAGACCACCACCACGGAAGCCCTCGACGACAAGTTCAGCCGCGCAGCAGCGACATCGCACGTCAACTACAGTTTCTTCTTCGGCGCCACCAACGACAATACCGACACCATTCCGGCACTTGACATACACCGCATACCCGGCATAAAACTCTTCATGGGGTCGAGCACTGGCAACATGCTGGTCGACAAGGAGGCATCCCTGCGCCGCCTCTTCGCCACATCGCCCCTCCCCATCATGGCACACTGCGAGGACAGCGCAACCATAGAAGCCAACATGGCGGAGGCAAAGGCCAAGTACGGTGATGATCCCGACGTCATCCATCACCCCGAAATACGCAGCACCGAAGCCTGTTACCGCTCGACGGCACTCGCCGTAAGACTGGCCAAAGAGTACGGTGCACGCCTGCACGTGGCCCACGTGACGACAGCCAAAGAGCTGAGCCTCTTCGGCGACGACCCCAACATCACCGCCGAAGCGGTCATCGCCCACCTCGTGTTCTGCGACAGCGACTACGCCCGGCTGGGAACAGCCATCAAGTGCAACCCGGCCGTGAAGTCTGCCGCCGACCGCACGGCATTGCGGTCAGCCCTCAGCGACGGACGCATCGCCACCATAGGCACCGACCATGCCCCCCACCAGCTGGCCGACAAGCAAGGCGGATGCGCGCGCGCCGCCTCCGGCATGCCCATGATACAGTTCTCGCTCGTCACCATGCTCGAGCTTGTCGACGCCCGCGTGCTCACCATCGAACGCATGGTGGAACTGATGTGCCACCGCCCGGCCCGTCTGTTCAGCATCCGCGGCCGCGGCTATCTGCGCCAAGGCGCCAAGGCAGACATCGTCATCGTGCGTCCGGACACGCCGTGGACCGTCACCCCGGACATCATACAGAGCAAGTGCGGATGGAGCCCGATGACCGGCCACACCTACAACTGGCGCGTGGAGCAGACCATCTGCAACGGACGCATCATCCTCGACCGGGGACACTTCGATGCAGACAGCCGGGGAGAAGCAGTCGAGTTCAGATGACGACCACCTTCACATACACCCTCAGCGAGGTAGAGCCCTACATCAACTGGATCTACTTCGACTACGCATGGGGACTGTCGGGCAAGGCCGAAGAAGAGCGGAAGAAATTGCGTGACGAGGCCCGAGGCCTGCTCGCCGACCTTTCGCACGACTACCGCACACATGCTGCGCTGGGACTGTTCGACGCCAATGCCGACGGCGACGACATCGTCATCGGCGACACCCGCTTGCCGATGCTCCGCCAGCAGCACCCCGCAGGCCGGCAAGACAGTCCCAACCTGTGCCTGGCCGACTTCATCCGCCCCGCAGCGACAGGCGAGGCAGACCGCATCGGCATCTTCGCCGCCACGGTAGACTACGCCATGGAGCGGCTGCACCTGCACGACGACTATCTCCGCATGCTGACCCAGACTCTTGCCGACCGTCTGGCGGAAGCCACTGCAGAAAAACTGCACGAGGACGTGCGGAGACACATCTGGGGCTACGCCCCCGACGAACAGCTGAGCATGGACGAGCTCCACCGCGAAGCGTTCCAGGGCATACGGCCTGCCGTAGGCTACCCGTCGATGCCGGACACAAGCATGAACTTTCTCCTGTCCGGCCTCATCGACATGAAGGGCATCGGCATACGCCTGACCGAAAGCGGAGCCATGCGGCCCCACGCCTCGGTATCCGGCCTTATGATAGCCCACCCCAAAGCCCGGTACTTCACGCTCGGGAAAATCGGGGAAGACCAGCTGCGCGACTACGCCAGCCGACGCGGACTGCCGGTAGAGCTGGCCAGACGGTTTCTCGCCGGAAACCTCGAGTGAAACCCATGTAAAGACAAACAACGACATCATGATTGCCCGCATATTCATCTATCTGCTATTGGTCATCGCCCTGCCCGACCTGTACGCCTACCGGCACTGGCTGTGCCGGCGCACCGACCTGACACCCTGGTTGCGGTGGCTATGGTGGTTGCCCGGAACGGTCATGGCAGTCTACACCGTCGCACTGGCCATACAGCCCGACTTTGCCCCCGACAATATTGTCTGGATCAACACTTACCTCTTTCTGCTTGGACTGACAGTCGTCCCGAAATTCATCTTCGTGTGTTGCTCCCTTTGCGGACGGCTCCTGCGGCACCTGTTCGGCTGGCGGCGCAACTGGGGCAACTACGCCGGACTGATAGCCGTCACCGCCATACTCTACATACTGTTGAGAGGGTCAATGGTAGACATCGACGATCTGAAGATACGCCACATCGACCTCACCTTTGCTTCGCTGCCCGAATCGTTCGACGGCTACCGCCTCGTGCAGTTCAGCGACGCCCATATCGGTTCGCTGCCGGAACATCTGCTAAGCAGAACCGTCGACAGCATCAACGCCCAGCGGGCCGACGCCGTGCTCTTCACCGGCGACCTGGTCAACAAACGGGCCGTAGAGACCGACCGCTACCTGCCGACACTCGCCTCCATCCATGCGGCCGACGGGGTATACTCCGTCCTTGGCAACCACGACTACAGCATGTACATCAAAGCCTCCGGCGCAGAGAAGCGTGCCAACGAACAGCTGCTCCGGCAAAAGGAGCAGCAGATGGGCTGGAACCTTCTGCTCAACGCTCGCAAAGTCATCCGCCGCGGCGCCGACTCCCTTGTCATTGCCGGCGAAGAGAACAACGGCGGGAAAAACTTTCCCCGACGCGGAGATCTCGGCCGCACGCTGCAAGGTATCTCCCCGAAGGCCTTTGTCGTCATGATGCAACACGATCCGTCAGACTGGCGCAAGTCCATACTTCCCCACTCGCACGCACAGCTCACACTGAGCGGGCACACCCACGGCGGACAGGTGAGCATCTTTGGCTTTCGCCCCACCCGACTGACGGCCGGCGAAGATCTCGGCCTATACTGCGAGAACGGCCGGTGGCTGTACGTGTCGGCCGGACTGGGCGGATATGTACCGTTCAGATACGGCGTGACACCCGAGATTGTCGTCATCACCCTACACAAACAACAAGCGAAACAAAAATAAACATACGTCATGAAATACCTCTACCGCGCCTATCAACTCTGCATCGCCGTTCCCGTACTGCTGGTCGCCACCGTGCTGACAGCCGTCACCGTCATCGTCGGTTGCCGTCTGGGCAACGGACATTTTTGGGGATACTACCCCGGCAAACTATGGTCGCGTATCATCATACGCATGATGCTGTTGCCGGTCAAGGTAGAAGGGCGGGAACATCTGCAGAAAGGCCAGTCGTACGTCTTTGTGGCCAATCACCAGGGAGCGTTCGACATCTTCCTCATCTACGGATACCTCAACCGCAACTTCAAGTGGATGATGAAGCGCAGTCTGCGCCAAGTGCCTTTTGTCGGAGCAGCCTGCGCCGCCGCCCACCATATCTTTGTCGACAAGCGCGGGCCGAGCAAGATACGCGAGACCTACGACAAGGCCCACGAGACACTGCAAGACGGCATGTCGCTGGTGGTATTTCCCGAGGGAGCGCGCACATTCACGGGCCACATGGGCACCTTCAAGCGAGGCGCCTTCATGCTTGCCGACGACCTGCAGCTGCCCGTCGTTCCGCTGACCATCAACGGATCGTTCGACGTGATGCCCCGCATGCGCGACCTGAAATGGGTGCTTTGGCACCCGCTGCGGCTCACCATACACCAGCCCATCGCTCCGGTCGGAAAGGGAGCAGACAACGTGAAATACACGGAGAAAGCCAGTTACGAGGCCGTCATGAGCGCCCTCACCCCCGAGTACCAGGGATATGTAGAGAATCCCGACCAGTAACCGGCGGCAAAATCATACAAAGGCCTTGTACGAGCAGTACAAAGGCCTTGTAGTGACCGTACAAGGGCCTTGTAGCGACAGTACAAGGCCTTTG
Organism: bacterium; assembly: GCA_963637655.1. GTDB lineage: Bacteria > Bacteroidota > Bacteroidia > Bacteroidales > Bacteroidaceae > Prevotella. The sequence continues at coordinate 9,024 of CAVHOL010000091.1, forward strand.
TAGCGACAGTACAAGGCCCTCTGAAAAAAAATCGTTTGAACAAACGCATCTGAGACAAGAAGAAAAAACGCGCCTCATACCGGGTATGAGAGCGCGTTTTTCTTATGGCGTGTTCTAAAAATTCCACGCATTATTAAATTCTATTTTGACGGGTATG
>CAVHOL010000092.1:0-9125 GCA_963637655.1 bacterium
ATAGTCTTGCGAGATTTTTTTGGTATATGCAAGTCGGCTTGTTTCGGATACTTACCATTGTTCGGCTACAACAATACACTCTTATTCCGAAACTGCGTACCAAATAGGGAAAAGGAAAGAAGGACAAGAGTGCGTCACAAAACGAAAAGCCCCGAAAACAACATATCCTGTTTTCGGGGCCGTTATTCTTAGAACGGAAGATCATCACTGCTTTCTTCCTGCACTGTCGTTGCAGCCTGCGGAGCAGCGGGAGCCGGTTGCGATGCCACAATGGGTTGGGGAGACACAACAGAAGCGCCCCCTATTGCGGCGGGATCAACAAGGCGCACATCGAAAGCACGCACACTGTTGAACCAACGGCCGTTGTACTCATGGGCATCGATATCGAATGAGACCATCACTTCTTGCCCGATCTGGATATTGAAACGCTGCAGGCGGTCGGCACCAAATACGCTGAATACCATTTTGCGCGGATAGGTATCATGGGTTTCAATGACAAAATCCTGGGCAGTCCATTCACCTCTTGCTGACGTGCCGCTTCTTGCAGGAAGGGCGGCTATCACTTTTCCTTGTAATTCCATTGTAAAATTCTGTTGGTATTGTTTTTCTTATATTTCTCCAAAGACCAGACCGAGAACCGGTCTGACGTACGCTATAACATCCCTTACAATTTCCGCCCGAGAGCAATCACAAGGCACAGAAAACAGGATATTCCAGTGTTTCCATTGGATTTGCGAAATTAATAATTTTTGTTCTAACAAGAGAAAGTTTCACACAAGTTTTTTGTTCCGCACAAGCCTTTTTTGTATTTTTGTACCTGAATAGGAAAACAACAAAATATTACATACATGCGATTTACATTATCAAGCAGTTTGCTCAACAGCCGTCTGCTGACTTTGGCAAAGGTCATCAGCAACAAGAACTCCATCAACATACTTGAATGTTTTCTCTTCGAAGTAAAAGAGGGCGTACTTGCCATCACCGCAAGCGACAGCGAGAACGTCATGGAAACAGAACTGACACTCGACGAATGCGACGGCAACGGATGTTTCGCCATCGCAAACCGCACGATAATCGACGCCTTAAAGGAAATATCCGAACAGCCTCTCACATTCAATGTTGACACCAACACCTTCAACATACAGATCGCCTACCTCAACGGTGTATACAACTTCACAGCGCAGGATGCCACCGAATATCCGCGACTGAAACCGATGGCTGAAGACGCACACGCTATCACCATCACCTCAAACATGCTGCAGAGCGGCCTTTCGCGTACAATGTTCGCTGCAGCCGCCGGCGAAATACGGCCGATAATGAGCAGCGTATATTTTGATTTGGGCGAAGACTGTCTCACAATTGTCGCCACAGATGCGCACAAATTGGCTCGAAGCCGCAACTACACAGTGAAAACAGAAGAGCCGTCTGCATTTATCCTGCCACAGAAACCGGCCAATCTGCTCAAAAACATACTTGCAAAAGACGACAGCGACGTTGTCATCCGCTTCTCCGAAGGCAATGCGGAAATAAGACATTCGGGAGGCACACTCTCTTGTATTTTGCTCGAAGGGCGCTACCCCAACTACAACTCGGTCATCCCCACCAACAATCCCAACGAGATGACCATCGACCGCAAAGCTTTCCTAGGCGCACTGCGACGCGTATCGACATTCGCCAGCGAAAGCAGCCAACTGGTACGTCTGCACATCACCGCCGGCAACCTTGAACTATCTGCAGAAGATATCGACTTCGCTACCAGCGCAAAGGAAAACATCATCTGCGAATACACAGGAAAGCCTATGGATATCGGCTTCAAGAGCAGCGCATTAAGTGACATACTCAACAATCTGGGAAGCGACGAGATCATCGCAAAACTTGCCGACCCCAGCCGTGCATGCGTGATTGTCCCGACAGAAAATCCCGAAAACGAGGACATTCTGATGTTGCTCATGCCCATGTTGCTCAACGACTGAATATGACCATGAGGCGAATGCCTCACATATAAGACACAGGGGATGAGGTAAAACTGACGGTTCCAAACCACCACACCTCATCCTCTGCATTGTATAGACGGGTGCCAAAATCCCGTCTAAAACAAGTATACATTAAAAAATAGGCGGAAACCATACGCCATCATGACAACGCCGCCAAATATCAAGAACAGACAGAACAGATGAAACTGAATCTGAAGAAGCCTCTCATCATCTTCGATCTGGAGGCAACGGGCCTCGACCTTGTAAACGACCGCATCATACAACTTTCCTACATAAAGGTATCCCCCGACGGACAGGAAGAAAGAAAGTCCTACTACATCAATCCCGGCAAGGCCATTCCACAAGAAGTGACAGAACTGACTGGTATCTCAAACGATGATGTCAAAGACAGTCCCCGATTTGCAGAACTGGCCAACAAACTCAATGTAGAGATGAAGGGATGCGACTTTGCTGGCTACAACTCCAATCACTTCGACATACCCCTGTTGGCCGAGGAGTTTCTCCGGGCAGGCATTGATTTCGATTTCTCCAAGTGCCGGCTTATTGACGTACAGACCATCTTCCACAAGATGGAGCGCCGCAATCTTGCAGCCGCATACAAATTCTTTTGCGGACGCAAGATGGTAGATGACTTTGTCGCCCACCGTGCAGACAACGATACTGAAGCCACCTACCGCGTACTTATGGGAGAGCTCGATATGTACAATCCAGAAACGCAGGAAGATCCGGAACGTCGTCTCGAAAACGACATGGACACGTTGGCAGAATTCTCCAAAAACAATGACAATGTAGATTTCGCAGGTCGCATTGTATGGAAAACCGTCAAGGGTCCGGACGGAAAGCCGATTCTTGACAAAGACGGGAAAGAGTGCAAAGTGGAAACCTTCAATTTCGGGAAATACAAAGGCCAGCCCGTCGCTGATATACTGCGCCGTGACCAAGGATATTTCGGATGGATGCTATCGGGAGATTTCACTTACAACACCAAGCAGGTTCTTACTCGCATCCGCCTTCGCGAAATGCAAAACAAATAACCCTCCGCCGCCACACAACGGTTAAGGGGGGAAACACGACACACAAGAATACCACACATGCTGAAAGGGAAAAAAATAGTATTGGGCATCACCGGCTCCATTGCAGCCTACAAAGCCTGCCTTATCATCAGAGGCCTCATCAAGAAGGGTGCAGAAGTACAAGTTGTCATCACACCGGCCGGCAAGGAGTTTATCACTCCCATCACGTTGTCGGCCCTGACCCATAAGCCTGTCATCAGCGATTTTTTCTCCCAACGCGACGGAACTTGGCATTCACATGTTGATCTGGGCATTTGGGCAGACGCCATGCTTATTGCCCCGTGTACAGCCAGCACTCTCGGAAAGATGGCCAACGGCATCGCCGACAATATGCTCATCACCACCTACCTGTCCATGAAAGCTCCCGTATTTGTCGCTCCCGCCATGGACCTTGACATGTATGCCCATTCTACGACAAAGGCCAATTTGGAACGCCTGTCCAGTTACGGCAACCACATCATAGAGCCCGGTGACGGATTTCTGGCCAGCGGACTTGAAGGGAAAGGGAGAATGGAAGAACCCGAGAACATTGTCGCACAGCTCGACCGTTTTTTTGATCAGACAGACATGCAATCTCCGCTTCACGGAAAACGCGTGCTCATCACGGCAGGCCCGACATACGAGAAGATTGACCCGGTACGGTTTATCGGAAACTACTCCAGCGGAAAAATGGGATTCTCCATTGCCGAAGAGTGTCTGAAGCGGGGAGCTGAAGTAACCCTCGTATCCGGGCCGGTGGGACTGGACTGCTCACCCGCCATCCGCCGTATTGATGTGGAATGCTGCGAAGACATGTACAACGCCACCACCAACGAATTTCCCGATGCCGACATTGCCATTCTCTGCGCTGCCGTAGCAGACTTCAAGCCTCAAGAGACGGCTACACAGAAGATCAAACGGCACGGAGAGAACCTCGTCCTCACACTCTGCCCCACACACGATATCGCATCTGCCATAGGAAAGAAGAAACGCAAAGACCAGATTATCGTCGCCTTCGCCCTCGAGACCAACGACGAGGAAGAGAATGCGAAAAGAAAACTGGAGAAGAAAAATGCTGACTTCATCGTGATGAACAGCCTGCGAAACTCCGGCACTTGCTTCCGTACAGACGACAACCAGATATCCATCATCGGAACAACGGGAACAAAGACATTCCCCAAGAAGCCTAAAGAAGAAGTGGCCAAAGATATCATAGACCATCTGTGCACATACCTATAGTCCAAAACAAGCGTCAATATGAGAAATGCCGCAGCAATTTTAGTTGTCATTCTGTCCTTCCTCGCCGAAATCGCCCGGGGACAAGAACTCAACGCCAAAATCACAATCAACCACAACCAAATACAGGGTACAGATGTCAGCGTATTTGATGACCTGCAGAACAATCTCACGCAGTTCATCAACGAACGGCAATGGACCAACCTGCAATTTCAAAAAAACGAGCGCATATCCTGCAACTTCAATATTACGGTGACACAGTACGACAATTCCACCAACGTATTCACCTGCAAGGCCCTCATACAGGCCAACCGCCCCGTATACAACGCATCGTACACAACGACCATATACAACAATACCGACAACGACTTCAATTTCACCTACGCACAGTTCGACCAGCTGCAGTTCAACGATGAAAACGTCGACAACCAGCTCACTGCCCTTATCGCCTACTACGCCTACCTCATCATCGGCATCAACCTCGACACCTTCTCCCCCATGGGAGGCGAAGATGTACTGCAACGCTGCATGAACCTCACCAACAATAGCCAAAACCTCAACTACCCAGGATGGAAGGCTTTCGACAGCGACCGCAACCGATTTGCCATCATCAACGACTATCTTGACGGCGCCATGAAACCGTTCCGCCAGCTTCAGTATGACTACTACCGCAACGGACTCGACGAGATGGCCAACAATGCCGACCGCGGACGTACAAACATCACTACTGCCATCGAGGAAGACCTGAAAAAATGCCATGCCGACCGCCCGCTCAGCCTTCTTCCACAGATATGGACAGACTACAAACGCGACGAATTATCCAATATATACAAGGGCAAAGGCACACAAAAAGAGAAAGAGTCTGTCTACGACATACTCTTCTCCATCAACGCCAGCCAAAACTCTGCCTGGGAGAAGATCAAGGAATAAAGACAGGACAGAATATTGCCGCAATGTAATTTTGAATTCTTAGAAAACATACAGCCATGCTGAAACAACTCTACATACAGAATTTCACCCTCATCGACAAACTAGAGATGTGCTTCCATCCGGGTTTTTCTGTCATCACCGGTGAGACTGGAGCCGGCAAGAGTATCATCATCGGTGCTATCGGGCTGCTGCTCGGCAACCGGGCCGACGCCAAGCAAGTAAAGAGCGGAACCAACAAGTGCATTGTCGAAGCCACTTTCGACCTTACGCCCTACGACCAAGCCCCCCTTGTCAGTTTCTTCGACGACAATGACCTAGACTACCAGCACGGCGAATGCATTCTGCGCCGTGAAGTGAGCGCCACCGGGAAGAGCCGGGCCTTCATCAATGACACACCTGTCACCCTCACAACCCTTAGAGAACTTGGCGGGCAACTCGTAGATATCCATAGCCAGCACCAGAACCTTCTGCTGGCCAAAGAGGATTTCCAAATGGAAGTGGTCGACATCATGGCCCATGACAAAACGCAACTGGCGTCCTACCAAGACACGTTCCATCAATACAAGACAGCAATAACCGACCTCGAACGACTGCGAAATATTATTGCGGAAAGACGAAAAAGCGAAGATTTCATCAGATACCAATACAATGAGCTTTGCGATGCCAACCTTCAAGAAAACGAGCAGGAAGAACTGGAGCAGGCCAGCGAAATGATGTCACACGCCGAAGAAATCAAGAGCGCACTACACGAAACCGACAACATACTCAACGACGAGGAGAATGGCATTGTGGAGCGCACCCGCGACATGGCCAATCTTCTCCACGGCATAGAAGACTCCTTCCCTATCGCCAAAGACCTTGCCGACCGTATAGACAACTGCTTCATTGACATGAAGGACATCTCACGCGAACTGTCTCTACATGCCGATGATGTGGAGTTTGAGCCGCAAAGACTGCAGGAGACAAATACCCGACTCGACCTCATCTATACACTTGAGCAGAAATATGCTGCCTCAACGACAGCCGAACTGATTGCCCAAAAAGAGGCACTCGGCGCACAACTCAATAGTGTAGAGCACAGCGACAAGCAATTGGCCGAGCAGGAAGAACGGGTTAAACTCCTTTTCGAAGAATGCACCCAATGCGCTGCCGCACTCACTACACTCCGCAGAAAATCTGCCACCGCCATCGAAAAGGAGCTCTCCACGCGGCTTGTTCCCCTCGGAATACCAAAAATCCGCTTCGAGGTCAGCATCACACCGTGTACGCTAAACGGGAAAGGTGCCGACAAGGTACAGTTTCTCTTCAGTTCCAACTCCAGTTCACCGATGCAACCCGTTTCCGAGGTCGCATCCGGAGGAGAAATTGCCCGCGTCATGCTTTCACTGAAAGCCATGATCAGCAAAGCCATCGGACTGCCTACCATCATCTTCGACGAAATAGACACTGGCGTAAGTGGACACGTAGCAGAGAAGATGGCTAAAATCATGAAGGAAATGGGAGAAAACAACCGTCAGGTAATCTGTATCACCCACCTGCCCCAAATTGCGGCTCTTGGCGCCACTCATTATAAGGTATCAAAAACAGAGACGGCAGACGGAACAAAGAGCGTCATGAACGAAATCAAAGGAGAGGAACGCGTGGTCGAAATCGCACAGATGCTCAGCGGAAGCGAAATCACCGAAGCAGCCATCGACAACGCCAAAGCATTACTCAACACGTGACAAACCGTCAAAGAGTCAATTCCACAGCAAACAATTCAAAAAAGACAGTTCTATAAAGATCACCCGAAATTCAATAATTTACGGTGGTAATTTACAGGACCGCCCACAAGCAATCACATGAAAAAAATAACCATTACATTTCTTTTGGCATTCACTGCCTTTATCACCCTTCTGGCAGCCCCGTCTACAGGAGACATCAAGAAGAGTCTCTTCACACTGACCACCTACAACGCCGACGGAAGCATCCGCTCGGCTGGCTGCTACGGAGTATTCATCAATACAAATGGCGAAGCAGTGGGGCCTTGGAGTCCCTTTGCGGGAGCGGCAAAAGCCACAGTCACAGACATCAGCGGAAAGACATTCAATGTAGAAACATTGATTGGCGCCAACGAGCTTTACGATGTATGCCGTTTCCGTGTGGACACAAAATCCGTCCCCATGACCTCCACCACGTCGCAAGCAAAAGAAGGCAATAGCGTATGGTTGCCTGCCATCGACGGGAAAAAGGTAGAAACGGTAGAGATGAAAGTTGTCCGCACAGAACAGTTTATGGACAAATACGCCTATTATATCCTACCCGCCAACGACAAGGCATACCCTACCGGACTGCCGCTCATCAATTCTGACGGCAAGCTACTGGGCCTGCTGCAAAAATCTGTCACGTCCGATGAGCTACATGCTACCGACATACAATTTTTCATGGACCTTCATATCAGCGGTCTTTCCATCTACGACCCTATCTACCAGCAGACAGGTATCCGACTGGAAATGCCTACCGACAAGAAAGACGCACTCGTCATGCTCATCATGGCGCACGACCAACAGGACTCTACAAAATATGCATCTTACATTGAAGACTTTATCCGTCTCTTCCCCAACGAAACCGACGGATACTCGGCACGCGCCCAACAGAAAGTTAACGCCGGCGACTTCCAGGGTGCAGACAAGGACATGAAGACAGCCATATCCAAAGCCGACAACAAGGCCGAAGCCCATGCTGAATACGCAAGAATCATCTACCAAAAAATGGTATACAGTCCCGACACGCTCTACAAAGAATGGACACTTGACAAGGCTCTCGATGAAACACGGCAAGCCTACAACCTGAATCCCGACCCGGCTTACCGCCACCGCGAGGCACAGATCATCTTCAGCCAGGGCGACTACAAGACGGCACTTGACATCTTCACCCAGCTCACCCAAACTCCACTGCGTCAGAACGGAGAAATTTTCTACGAGGCTGCACAGTGTAAAACCCAGCTACAGGCTCCAAAAACAGAAATCATTGCACTGCTCGACAGTGCCGTAGCGACCTGTCCGCAACCAGTCAACACGATTGCCGCCCCCTATATTCTGGCAAGAGGTGGGGTGTACGCCCAAATAGGCGACTACCGCAAGGCACTCGCCGACTACAATGTCTACGACACATTGATGGCAGGACGGGCCACCGCCGACTTCTACTACACCCGTTACCAGTGCGAAATGGAGGCCAAACAATTCCAGCAAGCCCTCAACGACCTCGCCCACGCAGCCGTTATCAGTCAGTACAATCCTTACTACGTCGCAGAACTCGCCTCCCTACAACTCCGGTTCAACAGATACGAGGACGCCATACAGGCGGCCAATGTATGCATAATCCAAGACCCCAACTCCTCAGATGCTTATATCATCAAAGGAATCGCACTTATACAGAGTGACAAAAAATCAGAAGGAATGGAATGTCTGCAAAAGGCCAAGGAACTCGGTGACGAACGTGCGCAAGGATATATCGACAAGTACAAATAATATCTGTTACGAAAGAACATACTCTCAAAATGCCGTTTTCTGTACCTTCAACAAAACAGAAAACGGCATTCTTCTTTAGAAACGACACAACTTGTTCATGCTGACCAGACGTCTAAATCAAGAAAAATGGAGAAATCTGGTCATTTTCTCAAAAAAACGTCATATAAATTTTGCAGGATAGAAAAAAAACTATACCTTTGCACTCGCAATTCAGAAATGATACAACTCAAAAACTGAATTACAAAAGGTAACATCGCGGAGTGGAGCAGTTGGTAGCTCGCCAGGCTCATAACCTGGAGGTCGCACGTTCGAATCCTGCCTCCGCAACTAAGATTGGCGTAACAAGTTGAAAATCAACAAGTTACGCCGATTTTGCGTTTAAGGGTGCGCCAAATCTGCGCCAA
>CAVHOL010000093.1:0-8946 GCA_963637655.1 bacterium
TAGCGGGCTATGCGACTGAAGAAGGACGAAAAAGATGCCGGATAAAAACAAAAAGACACAAAGAGCATACCCGTCAAAATAGAATTTGATAATGCGTGGAATTTTTAGAACCCGCCATATATGAAGCACCCTACATCCCCACCCGCACCGAAGCGCCACGCGCTGCGACGGCTGCCGTACCTCCTTGCCGTCTTTCTCCTGCTCACCCTTGCCGCCTGCAGCGGCAGGCACAAGACCTATGTCATCGGCGTGTCGCAATGCTCCGAAGACGTGTGGCGCGAAAAGCTCAACGAAGAACTGCGCATCGCCGCACTGTATTATAATAATGTGGACCTCCGCATCTCCACCGCCTACGACGACGTACGCCTGCAGACCGAACAGATCGACCGCTTTGTCGACGACAAGGTCGACCTGCTCGTCGTCGCCCCCGGACAGGTCACCATCTCGCCCGCCATCGACCGGGCCTTCGACAAGGGCATACCCGTCATCATCTTCGACCGCCGCACACGCTCCAACAAGTACACCGCCTACATCGGCGCTGACAACGAGGAGATAGGACGCATGATGGCCACCTACCTCTCTTCGGCACTCAAGGGCGGAGGACGCATACTCGAGATCTGCGGTCTGCCGTCGTCATCGCCCGCCATCGGACGCGCACACGGATTTGACAGCATCGTGGCCGCAAGCCCGACACTCACCCTCGCCGCACAGGTACACGCCGACTGGACCGAGCAGGGGGCGTACCGCGTCATGGACTCGCTGCTCTCGCACCCCCACCCCGACTTCGACTGCGTATTCGCCCACAACGACCGCATGGCCATGGGCGCACGCCGGGCCGCCACACGCCACGGACTCGACATACGCAAGATACGCTTCTGCGGCGTCGACGCCATGCCCCGTGGCGGTGGCGGCATGCAACTGGTGGCCGACGGCACGCTGATGGCCTCGTACATCTACCCCACACGGGGCGACGAGGTGATGCGCCTGGCCATGAACATCCTGCGCGGCAAGCGTTACAACCGCGAAAACGCCCTCTCCTCCGCCCTCGTCACACGCGACAACGCCCGCGTGCTGCTCATGCAGAACGAGGAGACCGAGCGGCAGCAGGACCACCTCTCCACCCTGCGCAGCCGCGTCGACAAGGCCTCGGCCGACTTCAATACCCAGCGCATCTACCTCCTCGTGCTGCTCATCGTCGTCGTGCTGCTCTTCACGGCATGCGCCCTCGCCGTCAGCGCCTACCGCAGCAAGACCCGCTACAACCGGCGCCTGCGCGACTCCATCGACGAACAGCAGCGCCTCACCCGCGACATGGAGGAGATGACACGCACGCAACTGCAGTTCTTCACCAATGTCAGCCACGAACTTCGCACGCCGCTCACCCTCATCGCCGGACCGACCGAGCAGCTGCTCACCGACCCCTCACTGCGCGGCGAACACCGCACGATGCTCGAGATGGTGGCACGCAACACCCGCATACTCATACGCATGGTGGGCGAGATACTCGACTTCCGCAAGGTGCAGAACAACAAGGAGCACCTCACGCTCAACCGCTTCTCGCTCAAAGACGAGCTCGAGACCTGGGCCGCCGACTTCCGTGCCGTGGCCGCCCGGCAGGGCATCACCATCCTCGTCGACACGGCCGGCACCGACAGCGCCGCACTCATCGTCGCCGACAGGGAGAAGATATCGCACGTGTACTTCAACCTGATGTCAAACGCCCTGAAGTACACCCCGCGCCAAGGCACGGTCACCGTCGGCCTCGCCCTCGCCGGACACCGCTACACGCTCACCGTGGCCGACACCGGACGGGGCATCGCACCCGAAGACCTGCCCCGGCTCTTCGAACGCTTCTACCAGGCCAAGGGCGCCATCGGCGGAACGGGCATCGGACTGGCCCTCGTCCGCGCATACGTCGACCTGCACCACGGCGACGTGCATGCCGAGAGCACACCCGGACAGGGCACCGTCTTCACCGTCACCCTGCCCGACACCCAGCCGGGCTACGACCCTGCGGCCGACCGGCCGGCCACACCGCAGACCGGGCGCACGCTCGTCGACGACAGTTACATACCCGTAGACTCCGCCGCCGAGCAGGCCACCGCACAGATCACCGACGCCGAGGAGTTTGACGCCGACAAGCCCCTCATCCTCGTCATCGACGACAACAACAACATGCGCGCCTACCTCCGCTCCATACTCTCGCCCCACTACAACGTGTCGGAAGCCCCCGACGGCAAGACGGGGCTCGAGAAGGCACGGCGCGAAGTGCCCAAACTGGTCATCAGCGACGTGATGATGCCCGTCATGGACGGACTCGAGTTCACCCGCCAGCTCAAAGCCGACACCGCCACCAGCCACATACCCGTGATACTGCTCACCGCCCGCTCGCTCAGCCAGCAGCGCGAGGAGGGCTACCACGAGGGCGCCGACTCCTACATCGCCAAGCCCTTCCCGGCCTCGCTCCTGCTCGCACGCGTCGACAACCTGCTCCGCAACCGCGTGCTCCTCCGCTCCTTCTTCTCCGGCGACAGCGGCGAGGAGGCCGACGAGCAGCGCCTCGGCGCCACCGACCGCACTTTCGTGGGCCGGCTGCGCGAGACCGTCAGGCAAAACCTCGGCGACAGCGACTTCTCCGTAGAGCGCCTCGGCGCCGAGCTCGGACTGAGCCGCGTGCAGCTCTACCGCAAAGTGAAGGCCCTCACCGGACACACCCCCGTGGAGCTCCTCCGCAAGGCACGGCTCGCCAAGGGACGCCGCCTCGTCGAGACCACCGACCTCTCAGTGGCCGAGATCGCCTACGAGGTGGGCTTCACCTCTCCCTCCTACTTCAACAAGTGCTTCAAGGAGGAATACGGGGTGAACCCCGGCAAAATGGGCGGCAGAGAACAGGCCGGATAGCCCGCCCGCCACTCTGAAATTCTACAAAGGCCTTGTACTGCCGCTACAAGGCCTTTGTAGTGTCCGTACAAGGCCTTTGTACAAAAACATGCAGGTCCGCACTGCGATTTCCTCCTATACAGAAGCCTCGTTTTCCGGCAAAATGTATACCTTTGTAGTGATTTATTGACAAAAGCGAACAATCAAAGCACATTTTCATGAAGAATGATTTACTCCAAAAGGCTAAGGCCCTGTGCCTCGCCGCCCTTGTCGCACTGACAAGCCTACAGGCCGCTGCACGCGAATACTTCGAGCGCATCAGCATGGAGGGAGTGGAACTGATGGGGGCCATTACCTGGGGCAAGGTGGACGCCTTCACCGTGATGACCCCGGGATTCTACCTCTATCCCTTCGACTCGAAATTCTCCCCCGACAAGGCCAACCCCGTATTCAAGGCCGACGCCCTCGGCGGCGCCGTATACCACAAAGGCAAGATCTACGCCAACGAGTTCTCGGCACGCAGCCAGTACGTCAAGCCCATGTGGCGCATCTATGACGCCTATACCCACGAACTGCTCTCCGAGCACGAGCTCTCCGACAACTGCGAGTGCACCACCACCGCACTGGCCTACGACCCGACCAGCGACTACATCTACGGATTCGACGAGACCTACACCGAGACCTATGTCGTGCGCGTAGACCCCGAGACCGGAGAGATGACACGGCTGGGCGACATGCTCGACCGCAACTGGAAGATGTTTGCCATGGCCTGCTCGCCCGACGGCAAGATCTACTGCACGATACTCAACAAGACCACCGACGCCGTCTATCTCGGCAAGGTGAACAAGAAGGACGGACGCGTGGCCATCGTGCGCGGCATCTCGGCCACCAACCTGCTCGAGGGCGACTCGTTCATCAACTCCTCCTACGACCAGTCGATGTTCTACAACAACGCCACGGGCAAACTCTACTGGATGTTCCAGAGCTACAGCCTGCTGCTCTACAAGGACATCACCGCCATCTATGAGGTGAACCCCACCGATGCATCGGCCGTCATGGTGGCCTACATAGAGGATGCCCTGCAGGGTCCCGGCGCCTTCTTCCTCGAACCGGAGATGAAGGCCCCCGCCGTCATCACCGACTTCGCATGGACTCCCGACACAGAGGGCGCACTGAGCGGCACGCTCTCCTTCACCCTTCCCACGACGGCCTACGACGGCACGGCACTCAGCGGCACCCAGCACCTGGTGGTCGTCGAGGGCACTGACACCGTCGCCAGCACCTATGCAGAGCCGGGCGCGGTATATACCCTGCACGGCGACTACGCCAACGGCTGGCACAAGCTCGACGTGTACGTGGCCAACGCCGCCGGCAACGGACCGACCGTACACCGGAGCTTCTTCGCCGGATACGACTATCCCAAAGCTGCCACCGACATCACCCTCACCGCCGAGGACCTGCACACCACCCTCACCTGGACCGCCCCGACCGAAGGACAGAACGGCTATCCCATCAATACCGGCAACCTCACGTTCACCGTCGTGCGCTATCCCGGCGAGACCACTGTAGCCGAAGGGCTCAAGGAGTGCCGCTTCGAGGAAGACCATCCGGCCGACATGACCCGCTACGTCTATGCCGTCACTCCCTACGAGGGCGAACGGAAGGGACGCACCGCCCTCTCCAACAACCTCATCGTGGGCACTCCGCTCGATGTGCCCTACTCCTGCGACTTCGCGACGCCCTACGACCTGTACAACTACTACACCATCATCGATGCCAACAAGGACGGCTGCACCTGGAACTACGACACCAACACCCTGCGCGCCTACTACCAGTACAGCCAGGAGAACAGCGCCGACGACTGGCTCATCGCGCCCGCCATCAACTATGAGGCCGGCAAGACCTACCAGCTGACCTTCACGGCCTTCTCGTCGTCGCTCTCCTACAAGGAGTCGATGATCGTGACCTTCGGCAGCGACAAGACCGTGGCCGGACAGACCGAAGACCTGCTCACCATCGACGAACTGCCTACCGCCGACGAGGAAGACGCTCCCGACGAGTACAACGTCACCTTCACCGTACCCGAAGACGGTGTGTACTACTTCGGATTCTACGCCACCTCGGCACGCTACCGCGAATATCTCTACCTGCAGAACGTGGAGGTGAAGGAGATCGACCCGACCGCCATCACGCCGGTCAGCGCAGCCGAAGGACTGCACGTGGAGACCGCCGGCGGACGCCTCACCGTCACCGCTCCGGCACAGACCGACATCACCGTCTCTGACACAGCCGGACGTACCGTGGCCCGCGCACACGGCATACGCCTCGACCTGCCCGCCGCACACGGTACCTACATCGTGAAGGCCGGCAACCAGACACGCAAGGTGGCCGTGAAGTAAAAGGCGACACAAGACACCCCTACACCCTCCGAAAACACAACGGGACGGACCGCACAAGCGATCCGCCCCGTTGTGTTTTCGTATAATAGCGTCCAGCAAAATTATCGCAAACACCCAGCCCCGTAGGGTAGGGTGTTCAAAATCCGCATTTTTTAGTAGGTGCGGTGTCCCACCGCACAGTGAGGAGGACAAGTCCCGTAGGGACGACATAATATAGGATAGGGGTTCTTGCCAAGGCAAGCGACAAAGTCGAGCGCACCCCTATCTCAACGTTGCAACAACAACCAGCCCCTGTAGGGGGCGCATAATTAAATTTCTCCGTGCGGGTTGAATTATGCGCCCCCTACAGGGGCAATTTTATTGGCGCATACGAAAAACGTAGGGGCCGCTCGACTTTGTCGCTTGCGTCAGCAAGAAACCCTACGCTATATTATGTCGCCCCTACGGGGCTGGGTGTTCCCCAATCAAAAAAATGTTTATTTTGAACACCCTACCCTACGGGGCTTGTTGTTTGCGATATTTTTGCCGGACACTAATAATATATAATAATGTGATGCGCGCAAAAAAGCCGTGTCTACTGTTCGTCGTCGCTGACGGGGAACTCCATGAGGTAGGCCTTGATAAAACCGTCTATCTTGCCGTCCATGACTGCATCGACATCGGTGGTCTGATAGTTGGTGCGGTGGTCCTTGACACGGCGGTCGTCGAAGACATAGGAGCGTATCTGGCTGCCCCACTCGATCTTCTTCTTGCCGGCCTCGATCTTGGCCTGGGCCTCGAGCCGCTTCTTCATGGCGCGGTCGTAGAGCTGCGACTTGAGCAGGCGCATGGCGTTGTTGCGGTTTTCGAGCTGCTTGCGGCTCTCGGTGTTCTCGATGAGTATCTCTTCTTCCTCGCCCGTGTCGGGGTCTACATACTGGTAGCGCAGACGGACACCCGTCTCCACCTTGTTGACGTTCTGTCCGCCGGCACCGCCGCTTCGGAAGAGGTCCCACGACACGCGGGCGGGATCGACATACACCTCGATGGTGTCGTCGACCAGCGGCGATACAAACACGGAGGCGAAGGAGGTCATGCGCTTGCCCTGCGCATTGAACGGGGAGACGCGCACCAGGCGGTGCACGCCGTTCTCGCTCTTGAGAAATCCGTAGGCATACTCGCCGCCCTCGATCTCCATCGTGACGCTCTTGATGCCGGCCTCGTCGCCGTCCTGGAGGTTGCTCACGGTGACCTTGTGTCCGTGGGCCTCAGCCCAGCGCATGTACATGCGCATGAGCATCTGCGCCCAGTCCTGGCTCTCGGTGCCGCCGGCACCGGAGTTGATCTTCATCACGCAGTCCATCGGGTCCTCCTTCTGGCGGAGCATGTTCATGAGCTCCAGGTCTTCTATGGCCTTGATGGCCTTGGCGTAGTCGTCGTCGACCTCCTCCTCGGTCACCATGTCGTCCTTGTGGAAGTCGAAAGCCAGCTGCAGCTCGTCGGCATACTGCTGCACTTCCTTGTATCCCTTGATCCATTTCTCAAGGCCCTTGACCTTCTTCATCTGCTCCTGGGCACGCTGCGGGTCGTCCCAAAAGTCGGGGGCCTGAGTGCGGAGCTGTTCTTCCTCGAATTCTACTTTCTTCTGGTCAATGTTGAGGTAATGGTGCAAGGCCGAGGCCCGCTCCATCACGTCTTTCAGTTGATCTGATGTTATCATTGTCGTTGTTCTGTTCTTTCTGTTTGGTCACTTCCTGCCGTGCTGCACCGCGCATTGCCGCGCTGCGCCGCAGGACGGGGTGCTGCCGGCATCTCAGCATTCGTACATATGGTCGATGACGTCCTTGTAGTTGCGGTAGATGACCGGACGCTTGATCTTGAGCGTGTTGGTCAGCTCGCCCGACTCCATGGAGAAGTGGTGGGCCAGGAGCGTGATGCGCTTCACCTGCTCGTAGGAGGCCAGGCTCTGCTGGAGGGTCTTGATGCGCTCGAGCATCATCTCCTGTATCTTCGGGTCGGCACACAGGTCGTCGCGGCTGGCGAAGACGATGCCGTGGTCCTTGGCGTACTCCTCGATGAGCCGGAACTCGGGCACGACGAGGGCGGAGACAAACTTGCGCTCGTCGGCGATGACGGCCACCTGGTCGACGTACTTGTCGACCAGCAGCATGGCCTCTACCATCTGCGGGGCGATATACTTGCCGTTGGAGGTCTTGAAGAGGTCCTTGATGCGGTCGGTGAGGAAGAGCTCGCCGCCCTTGAGATAGCCTGCATCGCCGGTGTGGAAATATCCGTCGGCATCGAAGGCGGTGGCGTTGACGTCGTCGCGCTTGAAGTAGCCGCGGGTGATGGTGGGGCCCTTGAGGAGCACCTCGCCGCTGTCGGAGATCTTGATGTCGATGCCGTTGACCGGACGGCCTACCGAACCGACCGTGTAGGGCTCGCCCTTGTGGTCGCACGTCACGGTGGCGAGGCTCTCGGTCAGGCCGTAGCCCACGATCATGGTGATGCCGACGGAGTGGACGAAGACCTCCACCTCGGGCGACACCTTGGCGCCTGCCGTGGGGAAGATGTTGGGGCGGGTGAGTCCGATCTGGTTGCGCACGAGGCGCAGTATGGCCTTGTCGATCATCTTGTACTCCAGGGCGAGCGTGAGCGGCGGGCGCTTGCCGCGCGAAAGATAGTCTACATTGTAGCGGCGGCCCACCTCAAGGGCATGGCGGAAGATGCGCTGCTGCATGGGTGAGGCATGGTCGATCTTGTCGCGCACGGCCTGGTAAACCTTCTCCCAGAAACGGGGTACGGAGCACATGCAGGTGGGATGGGTCTGGCGCATGGCCTCCTGTATGTCGTGGGGATTGGTGTTGATGATGAGCCTTGCCCCCTCGCTGATGCACAGGTACGACCATCCGCGCTCGAAGATGTGGGTGTAGGGCAGGAAGTTGATGACATCGTCACGCTCGCTCACGTCCACACACTCGTCGTTGGCCTTGAGCGCGGCGGCGTACTGTCCGTAGGTGAGCATCACGCCCTTGCTGTCGCCTGTCGTCCCGCTGGTGTAGAGTATGTCGCAGAGATCGTCGTCGTTGGCCTCGCGCCAGAGGGTCTCCACCTCGCTCTGCCGGGGCAGCTTCTCGCCCAGGGCGATGAAGTCCTCGAAGTAGAGGGCGGCGGTGTCGTGGGTGCTGATGCGCACGCTGCGGTCGTAGACGATGATGCGCTCGAGCGTGTGGCAGAGCGGGAAGATGCGGTGGGCCTTGTCGTACTGGTCCTGCTCGCCTACGAAGAGGAAGCGCACGCCGGCATCGTTGACCATGAACTGTATCTGCTGCTCGCTGCTCGTGGCGTAGAAGGGGATGGTGACGGCCCTTACGCCATATGCGCCGAAGTTGGTGTAGAGATACTGCACGCAGTTCTGCGAGAACACGGCAATCTTCTCCTGCGGCTTGACGCCGAGATTGAGCAGGGCGTTGCTCACCTGCTTGACGCGGAGCGAGAACTGGTTCCACGACACGGTGCGCCACGTCTTGCTTCCGAACAACTGGAAGGTGAGGGCCGCGCGGTCCTTGTATTTCTTGGCTTGCTCATGTATGAGCACCGAAAGGTGACATCTTGTTTGCATAATGCGACTTATATGGCGTGTTCTAAAAATTCCACGCATTATTAAATTCTATTTTGACGGGTATGC
>CAVHOL010000094.1:0-8637 GCA_963637655.1 bacterium
TGTTGGGATACTCGGACTCGAACCAAGAATGACAGGACCAGAATCTGTAGTGTTACCATTACACCATATCCCAATAAGCAGGCAACTCGTTTCGGAATTGCGATGCAAAGTTAATCATCTTTTCCCGAACACCAAACATTTTTGCCGTTTTTTTTCAAAAACATTGCATTTTCAGGTTACTTTTCGGGACTACCGTCTCTATCAGCTGGCAATTCCACACGACAATCAGAGAAAAACAGACATTGACATCCTGTCAAGATGCGGCATGCAAAAAAGCGGTACGGTTTTTGCAACGAACAGGATAAAGCCCCGCCTCGCGGAGGAAAGAAAGCATTATACACATTTTCTAAAAAAACCAAATTGTAAACGACAAACCGGCGTTATTCGGATAATTCACTGTATCTTTGTACATTGAATAAAAAGACAAAAACAGCGCGTGAATTCCCCCTAAACACGCCCAAACAACAAAGCAAAGCAAAAAAACCACAAGCAAAAGACTGAATGGAAAAGAACAACAAACTGGTAGAAGTCATCACCAAAGGTATACAGGAAAAGAAAGGACAGGACATCACCATCGCTGACCTCAGCGCACTCGACGGCACCGTAGCCAACTACTTCATCATCTGCCAGGGCAACTCGCCCGCACAGGTAGAGGCCATCTGCGAGTCAGTGGGCGACATGGCCCGCGAGCAGCTCGGCGAGAAGCCCACCCACGTCGTAGGGCTCGGCCTCAGCCAGTGGGTCGCCATGGACTACTCCGACGTACTGGTACACATCTTCCTTCCCGAGACACGCCAGTACTACGATCTCGAAAATCTCTGGCAGGACGCCAAACTCACCCACGTCCCCAACATCGACTAATCCAAGCGAAGGCCGGAAACACCCGCCGGACCGACAAGAAAGAAAGATATGAGCAACAACAGCAACCAACAGCCTGACAACAACCAGCCCAAGATGCCGCGGTTCAACATGAACTGGCTGTACACCCTCATCATCATCGCCCTCGCCGTACTCTTCTTCACCGGCGGAGGCGACGCGCTCATGGGCGGCGCCACACCTGCTCAGGAAGCCACCTACACCAAATTCAAGACCTATGTCGACAAGGGCTACGCCCAGAAGGTGGTGGTCAACAACGACAAGCGTACCCTCCGCATGTACGTCCGCGCCAAGAACATACGCGACGTCTTCGGCACAAGCGCACGCCAGGTAGGCAAAGACCCGTTCGTCAAGGTCAATGTCGGCCCGATGGACGAGCTCGACCGCTACCTCGCACAGGCACAGCAGGCACACAAGATAGCCGACTACAGTTATGAGAACGAGACCAACGGCCTCTTCACCAACCTGATCCTCAACTTCGGCGGTTTCATCCTCATCATCGCCGTATGGATATTCCTCATGCGCCGCATGGGCGGAGGAGTCGGAGGCGGCGGCGTGTTCAGCGTAGGCAAGAGCAAAGCCAAGATGTACGAGAAGGGCAACGACCTCGGCATCACCTTCAAGGACGTGGCCGGACAGGAAGGCGCCAAGCAGGAGGTGCAGGAGATCGTGGACTTCCTCAAAGAACCGCAGAAATACACCGAACTGGGAGGAAAGATACCCAAGGGCGCCCTGCTCGTAGGTCCTCCGGGAACGGGAAAGACCCTTTTGGCCAAGGCCGTGGCCGGCGAGGCAAGCGTACCCTTCTTCTCCATGAGCGGCTCTGACTTTGTCGAGATGTTCGTCGGCGTCGGCGCAAGCCGCGTGCGCGACCTCTTCCGCCAGGCCAAGGAGAAAGCCCCCTGCATCATCTTCATCGACGAGATCGACGCCGTGGGACGCGCCCGCAGCAAGAATCCGTCGATGGGCGGCAACGACGAGCGCGAGAACACGCTCAACGCCCTGCTCACCGAGATGGACGGCTTCGGCACCAACAGCGGCGTGATCATCCTCGCCGCCACCAACCGCGTCGACATGCTCGACAAGGCCCTGCTCCGCGCCGGACGCTTCGACCGCCAGATCAACGTCGACCTGCCCGACCTCACCGAGCGCAAGGCCATCTTCAACGTACACCTGCGCCCGCTGAAGACCGACGATACCGTCGACGTGGACTTTCTCTCACGCCAGACCCCGGGATTCTCGGGTGCCGACATCGCCAACGTGTGCAATGAGGCCGCCCTCATCGCCGCCCGCCACAACAAGAAATACGTCAGCAAGCAGGACTTCCTCGACGCCGTCGACCGCATCATCGGCGGACTGGAGAAGAAGACCAAGGTGATGACCGCCGAGGAAAAGCGCGCCATCGCCTTCCATGAGGCCGGCCACGCCACCATCTCATGGTTCTGCGAGCATGCCAACCCGCTCGTCAAGGTGAGCATCGTGCCCCGCGGACAGTCGCTCGGCGCCGCATGGTACCTGCCCGAAGAGCGGCAGATCACCACCAAGGAGCAGATGCTCGACGAGATGTGCGCCCTGCTCGGAGGCCGCGCCGCCGAGGAGCTTTGCACCGGACACATCTCCACCGGCGCCATGAACGACCTCGAGCGCGCCACCAAGAGCGCCTTCGGCATGATTGCCTACGCCGGCATGAGCGACCGCCTGCCCAACATCTGCTACTACAACAACCAGGAATACCAGTTCCAGCGCCCCTACTCCGAGACCACTGCCAAGGTCATCGACGACGAGGTGCTCCACATGATCAACGGCCAATACGACCGCGCCAAGGCCATCCTCAAGGAGCACGCCGACGGACACCGCCAGCTCGCCGACCTGCTCGTGGCCCGCGAGGTGATCTACGCCGAAGACGTGGAACGCATCTTCGGCAAGCGTCCGTGGGTGAGCCGCTCGCAGGAGATCATCGACGACAACACGCCGAAGCTCGAAGATATGCCCGAAGCCGTAAAGGCCGCACAGGCCGAACACGAGAAGGCCGTGGCCGAAGCGCAGGCCGCCGGTGACGGCAACAGCAGTGAAAAGGACAGCGCCGCCGGAGAGAGCCACGCTCCCGAAGGTACAGCCACAGAAAAGGAAAACAAAGAACAATAAAGGTATGAGCGAGAAAATGAAAAACCTCATCACACGCACCGTCACGGGCGTGCTGTTCGTAGCCATCATCGTCGTGGGCTTCCGCGTGCCCGAAGGCATGATCGTCCTGTTTGCCCTCATCACAGGACTGACAACGTGGGAGTTCACCGGTCTGGTCAACAACGTGGAGGGCGTCACCGTCAACCGGTTTATCACCACCGCCGCAGGCGTCTACTTCTTCCTTTCCGTAGCAGGCTTCTGCTCCGGCACGACGCCCAGCGCCGTCTTCATACCCTACCTGCTCACCGTGGTCTACCTGTTCATCAGCGAACTGTACACCAAGAATGCCGACCCCATCGCCGACTGGGCCTACACGATGCTCTCGCAGATGTACATCGCCCTGCCGTTCTCCATGGTCAACGTGCTGGCCTTCCAGGACACCGGCCACGGCATCGCCTTCAACAGCCTGCTGCCCCTGAGCATATTCATCTTCCTCTGGACCAACGACACAGGCGCCTACTGCAGCGGATCGCTCTTCGGCAAGCACAAGCTCTTCCCCCGCGTCAGCCCTGGCAAGAGCTGGGAAGGCAGCATAGGCGGCGGCATACTCGTGCTCGCCGTGGCAGCCCTCATCGGATATATAGAGAACAGCACCGAGGGGCTCACCCCCGTGGCCATGTCCATCCCCGCATGGATGGGACTCGGTCTGGTGGTCGTCTTCTTCGGCACATGGGGCGACCTCGTAGAGTCACTCTTCAAGCGCACCCTCGGCATCAAGGACAGCGGCAACATACTTCCCGGCCACGGCGGAATGCTCGACCGCTTCGACTCCTCGCTCATGGCCATGCCCGCAGCGGTAGTCTATCTCTACACGCTGACCCTGCTCTGACCCGACCATGCGACGCACCAACATCATCCTGACCGTCTGCGTACTGGCACTGGCCGTGCTCTGCTACCTCAGCGTCTCAGCCCCGATACGCTTCGGCCACCATCAGGCGCAGCGGGAGGAAAGCGTCAAGCACCGCCTGCTGCAGATACGCAGCGCCGAGGAGCGCTACCGCAAGGCTACCGGCCTGTACACGGAAAGTTTCGACACGCTCGCCGCACGGGGATACCTGGCCGACAGCCTGCGCTACATCCCCTACTCCGGCGGACAGGTCTTCAGCCTTGCCGCCACCGTACAGGTCGCCAAGTCGGGCCGTACCGTTCCCCTGATGGAATGTACCGCACCATACAGCAGTTATCTCGACGGCCTCGACGCCACCTCCGTGGCCAACCTCACCGAGGCGGCCAACAGCTCGGGGCGCTACGCCGGACTTAAGATCGGCGACATCGATACCCCGACCGACAACGCCGGCAACTGGGAATAAGCCCTGCCCGCCACACCGCCAACCCTACAAAAGAATGAGAACCACAATACGCATCAGTCGCAACACCCTGGCCTTTGCCGCCACCCGGCCGCAACAGGAAGGCATCATCAAGTACGAGCGTTACCCCGCCAAGGCGGGCATCTCGCCCGCAGCCAACCTGCGCCAGGCCTTCACCGACAGTCCGCTGCTGTCGCTCGGGGCCGACGAGGCGACGGTGATGGTCGATGCGCCGGTATCGCTCGTTCCCGCCGAAGAATTCTCGGCAGAGTCGGCCACCGCCCTCTACAAGTACACCTTCCCCCTGCAGGAAAACGAGGAGGTGCTGTCAAGCGCCGTGACCGGGCTCAGTGCCGTCGCCCTCTTCGCCATACCGCGCGACCTGCGCGTCGTGGTGGGCGACCACTTCCGCAAGTATACGTTCATGCCCGTCGTGCAACCCGTATGGACCTACCTTCTGGGCCGCAGCTTCTCGGGCACGACCCGCAAGCTCTTCGCCTACTTCCACGACCGCCGCATGGAGGTGGTGGCCTTCCGGCGCAACCGCTTCGACTTCTGCAACGCCTTCGACGCCACCCACTGCGCCGATGCCGTATACTTTCTGCTCAACACGTGGAAACAACTCGGCTACGACAGCCGCACCGACGAACTGTGCATCGTGGGCGGCGTGCCCTACGCCGCCGATCTCGACACGGCACTGGGCAAGTTTCTCAACAACATACAAAAGACAAACCCCATGGCCGGCACCGATGCGTCGGGACGATTCTCGAAGACCGTCATGCCCTTCGACGTGCAGGCCCTTTACGCCACGACAAGATGAGAATCATCACAGGAAAATACAAAGGCCGGCACTTCGACATTCCCCGCACCTTCAAGGCCCGGCCCACCACCGACTTCGCCAAGGAGAACATCTTCAACGTACTCCAGGGCTACACCGATTTTGACGGTGCCGTCGCGCTCGACCTTTTCGCCGGCACGGGAAGCATCTCGCTCGAGCTGCTCTCTCGCGGCTGCCAGCAGGTTGTGAGCGTAGAGGGCGACCGCGACCACGCCGCTTTCATCCGACAGTGTATGAAAAAGGTGGAGGCCGACAACAATATCCTCATCCGCGGCGACGTGTTCCGCTTCCTGAAGAGCTGCCGTCAGAAGTTCGACATCATCTTCGCCGATCCTCCCTACGCCCTGCCCGAACTGCCCGAGATACCGTCGCGCATCTTCGACGCCGGACTGCTTGCACCCGACGGCATACTGGTCTTCGAGCACGGCAAGCACAACGATTTCTCCGCTGATCCGCGGTTTGTGGAACACCGCAGCTACGGCAGCGTCAACTTCTCCCTCTTCCGCCTTCCGCAAGAGGCGCAAGCACCGCAAGAATGATCCACGGGCCATGTGCCGGCGGCATACCGCCGCCCGGACAAGTCCAAGAATATACCACCATCACTTGACTTATGAAGAAAACGTATCTTTCCGTCCTCACCCTCGCCCTCTGCCTCGCCATGCAGGCATCGGCACAGAATGCCGGAGGCGGCATCTCCGCTTCCATGCTCCACAAGATAGAGGCAGCACAGCCCTCCACATCCGCCGACAAGGCCCTGTTCAACGCCATCGCATCCAACAAGATCGACAACCTGGCCAAGAACTTCGCCAACCAGGGTGCGTTTGACACCCACTTCAGTGTGGAGACGCCCAAGCAAAGCATACACGACCAGAAGAGTTCGGGCCGCTGCTGGATGTTCTCAGGCCTCAACGTGCTGCGCTCTGACTTCGCCCGCCAGCACGGCGACAGCCTCACCGTGGAGTTCTCCCACGACTATCTCTTCTTCTACGACCAGCTGGAGAAGGCCAACCTCATGCTGCAGGGCGTCATCGACAACGCCAAGAAGCCGATGGACGACATCCGTGTGCAGTTCTTCTTCAAGAATCCCATCAACGACGGCGGCACCTTCTGCGGCATCGCCGACCTCGCCCCGAAATACGGACTCGTGCCCAAGTCGGTACAGCCCGAGACCTTCTCTGCCGAGAATACCTCGAAGATGTCGAGCCTCATCAGCTCGAAGCTCCGCGAGTACGGTCTTGAACTGCGCAAGATGGTAGCCGACGGCAAGAAGGCCGCCGCCATCGAAGCCCGCAAGAGCGAGATGCTCGCCACCGTCTACCACATGCTGGCCGTCACGCTGGGCGAGCCCGTCAAGGAATTCACCTACCAGTTCCGCGACAAGGACGGAAAACCTGTAGGCGAAGCCAAGAAGTACACCCCGCTAGAATTCTACAAAGCCACCGTGGGCGAACCGCTCAAGGGCACGTTCATCATGGTGATGAACGACCCGCGCCGCCCCTACCACAAGACCTACGAGGTGGAATACGACCGCCACGTATACGACGGCACCAACTGGAAATACCTCAACCTGCCGACCAGCGAGATCGCCCAGCTGGCCATCGCCTCGCTCAAGGACGGCAAGAAGATGTATTCCTCCTACGACGTCGGCAAGCAGCTCGACCGTGAGCGCGGCTTCCTCGACACCGAGAACTACGACTACGGTTCGCTCTTCTCCACCACGTTCGGCATGAACAAGGCCGACCGCATCTCCACCTTCGACAGCGGCTCGACACACGCCATGACCCTCACCGCAGTCGACCTCGACGCCGACGGCAACCCCGTGAAGTGGAAGGTGGAGAACAGCTGGGGCGCCAACTACGGCGAGAAGGGCTGCCTCATCATGACCGACCGCTGGTTCAACGAGTACATGTTCCGCCTTGTCGTCGACAAGAAGTACGTACCCGAGAACCTGCTCAAGGAGTTCGACTCCAAGCCCGTCACCGTCATGCCCGAAGACCCGCTCTTCTCGCAGGACGACTGACACGCCGCCCAGCATCACCGTCAGCAAGACAAGGCAAAACATACCATACATTACATTCCTTCCATGACAAAAGCAATATTCTTCGATGTCGACGGCACCCTCGTCTCCTTCAAGACGCACGTCATCCCCGACTCCACCCGCGAGGCACTCCTGGCCGCACGGGCCAAAGGCATCAAGACCTTCACTGCCTCAGGCCGGCCGCTGCAGCTGCTCAACAATCTCGGGCCGATGATCGACGGGCTCTTCGACGGCTACGTCCTGGCCAGCGGCGCCCACTGCATACTCGACGGAAAGACCGTGCGCAAGGATCTCATACCGCGCGAAGAGGTGCTGGCGCTCATGCGTTTCTGCGACGAGCGCAAGATACCCTACGTCCTGGTCGGCGTCGACGACCTGCAGTACTGCAATGTCGACGACAACATGCGCCGCGTATGGACGGACATGCTCAAGGTGACCTACAACAAGTTTGACGTGCCCGCCATGGAAGTCGTCGACCAGGGCATACTCCAGATCACGCCCTTCCTCACCGAGGAGCAGGAGAGCATCATCTTCCCCGAGCTCAAGACCTGCTTCTCCTCACGCTGGTACCCCGCCTTCTGCGACATCACCTCCAAGGCGGCCAACAAGGCCAACGGCATACGTTCCATCGCCGAAGCCATGGGCATCGGCATCGAGGAGACCATGGCCTTCGGCGACGGCGGCAACGACATCCCCATGCTCGAGGCCGCCGGCATCAGCGTGGCCATGGGCAACGCCCTCGACGAGGTGAAGGCCAAGGCCGACTACGTGACCGCCAGCGTCGACGACGACGGCGTTTGGCATGCGCTCCGCCATTTCGGCATTGTCTGACGGCTACGGGCTGAAACAAGTACAATTTCAAGACAACAAAACAGAAAAAAGCGGGCCACCGTCCCGCACATTCCTACAGAAGATACAAGCAAGACTATGGAAATAACCGAACGATTCTTAAACTACACCAAGTTCGACACCCAGTCGAGCGAGGAATCGGAGACCGTGCCCAGCACCTCCAAGCAGCTCATCTTCGCCGAGTACCTCAAGAAGGAACTTGAGCGCGAAGGCCTCGACGACGTAGAGATGGACGCCAACGGCTACATCTACGCCACCCTCAAGTCAAACATCAAGAAGGAAGTGCCGACCATCGGCTTCATCTCCCACTACGATACCAGCCCCGACTGCAGCGGCGCCGACATCAAGGCACGCATCGTCGAGCACTACGACGGCGGCGACATCACCCTCTCCGAGGGCATCGTCTCCTCTCCGAAAAAATTTCCCGAGCTCAAGGCACACGTCGGCGAAGACCTCATCGTGACCGACGGCCACACCCTGCTCGGCGCCGACGACAAGGCCGGCATCGCCGAGATCGTGCAGGCCATGTGCTATCTGCGCGACCA
>CAVHOL010000095.1:0-1320 GCA_963637655.1 bacterium
GGTCGAGTGCCATGAGCAGTCCGATGAGACTGGTCTCCGCTCCACCGATCTCCAGGTAGTGGATATTGATGAACAGGCGTGGTTTGAACATGGGGTGAGAAATTATAATATTGAAATTTGTGGTTAAAAATCGGCCGCCCCTATGGGGCACCACAATTTACTTCATGCTGCGCGTACCGGGGAAATCGGCAATCAGCCGTTGTTGCACTTCGGTGTATCCTTCGAAGACAGTGTACCATACCGACCAGTACCCTCTGCTCTTGGCCAGGTCGAGGATGGTATCCACATCGGCTTTCCCCTCGTCAAGTTTGGCCTTGTAATATTCGGCTTTGTTCCACTGCTCCATACGACAACGCGTACGGTAATCCATGCGTGTGGGCGTACCACCCAGTTTTACAAGGTCATAAAGCCGCTGGGCTTTCTGCCGTTCTTCCCCTTCCAGCGAAGGGTTGACAAAAACTTTTCCGCCTGCAGTATATATGAAGTCGTGGTAGGTGTCGTCTTTGTCGGGCCAATGACATTCGTCGGCAGGAATTTCTGCGTTTCCTTTGCGCGTGTTGCACGTTTTGCAAGCCAACAGAAAATTGTCCCACTTGTAGGTTTCACCAGTCCGGCTTTTGGGGACAACATGCTCTATCTCCATACTTGCAGGGGGCAGATAAGCCTCGCAATAAGAACAGTAGTGGCCAAGGTTGGCCATCAGCGGCAACTTGGCTTTGCTGTATGGACGGTAGCTCTCGGTGATGGTTTCCTCTATCTTGTGACCTTGCGCGTCATGGTAGCTGACCTTGTCGCCGGGTCGTTTTTTCGTCACGGGTCTCATGGCTGTCTTCTAGTCTTGTATTCGGCGCGCAGCAAGGCTACATAGGCGGGGTCGTCGCTGAAGAGTGTTTCTATTTGGCGGAGCTCGCTGAGAAGTTCCGCGTCGTCCTGTCCTTTCGACAGTTTGCTATAATAGTCCTCTGCCATGCGTTCCATTTCCTCGAAGCGCTTGCTCCTCAACTCCTGACGCAGTCCCATACGCTCTTCTGTAATATCCTCAAGCGACTCCTTGAATGGTTCACCATCGGTCGTGATACCTTCGTCAAAACTGACCAACTGTCCACTTTGCAGGCTCTGCACGATAAACGGGCTGTGGGTCGTCACCACAAACTGTATCATCGGGAACGCCTTCTGCAGGTCTTGCAGCACATGGCGTTGCCAGTGGGGATGTAGATAGAGGTCTATCTCATCGATCATGACGATGCCGGGGGTGTAACGCACGGCATTGGCACCCAAGAAGCCGTTAAGTTCTATGCATCGGTGGGCTATCTCGGTGAC
>CAVHOL010000095.1:1330-8627 GCA_963637655.1 bacterium
ACGGCTTCTATCTCGTTGTGGTCAAAGTCTATCTCCGACAAAGCAGGGATGGCCGTCTGCAGAGCTTCGTAGAAAGCCTCGCGCGTACCCTCAAAATCTTTTTTGTCGCGTAAGCTTTTGTCGTATTTGGACAGCCATTCAATGGCCCCCTCGAAGTCTACGCGATCGTGAAGTGCAAACTTATATGCTTTTTCGAGGCTCGCCGCACGTTCTTTCACCTTGCCCGACAATTTAACCTGGGCATCGCTGGTACGTTTTGCTCCAAATGAAAGTACCAATGGAAATACGGCATCCGTGTGTTCTACGAAACGTGCAGTCTCGGTGGCATCTACGACATCCATCAACTCACCGAGACAACGGCGGGTATTGGGTGTGCGACTACCGTTATATTCACGGTACCATGAGATTTCTTTCGTTTCGAAGACCGGTACACCATTGTCTACAGACAGGGTACTAAAATAATCGGCTACAACGGCGGTACGTGTATTTTCGGGTTGACAGACATAGTCACGCAGACGTTCATCGAAGACCATATATCGGTCGTGCTTCGAGAAATTGCACTGATACTGGTTGTTCTTCGGTAGCCTCCTCAAGCATTGCAGATATCCTCCAAGCGCTACCTGCATTGCCTTGAGAAGCGTGGTCTTTCCTGCCGTATTGTTGCCTATGACCACTGTCAGGTTCTTGTGCAATGCAATGGTCTTATTCCGAAAACCTTTGAAATTGGTTATTTCAATTTGCTTTATTCTCATGGCGGATGTAGTTAATTAAGAAGGATTTGAATTATGCGCCCCTACCCTATATTATGTTGCCCCTAAAGGGCTTGGGTCACCACAATCCGTACTTCGCGATTGTTTTATTTCGATATATTTACGCCCTTCACTTGTATTCCTTCTTCCGCTGCCTGTAGCCCACCACATAACTGCCCGCCGGTGTGCGGCTGACGAGCCACGACAAGCCGAGGGCAATGGTGAACGTCAACACAATGGTGACGAGAATCTGCAGGACGGGCGGCAGGCCAGCGATAAACGGAATGTTCCACAATACGGAGCGCATGATGAAGATATGCATGAGATAGATGCCGAAGGTGAGTGCAGAGACCTTTGCATAGACGGTCTGACTCTTGGCAGACCAGTTGCAACGCTTGGCAACCGTCTTCAGCAAGGTCCACCAAAATACGCACTGCATCATGGAAAATACCGAGAAGTTGTCCAAAAATATGGATGCATCCATATTTATGCGAAGAAGATTTACAGCCAACGGCAGACAGAGCGCCACTGCGTAAGCAAGTGTGGCCTGCCATAGCCGCACCTTCCGACCATAGTGCTGCATGTAGTGTCCCAACAGAAAATACCCGACCCAACCGGAGAAATTATAGAGCATACCTTGTGTACTGTCATTGATGTCGACAACATGTCGCAGCAAGGGGTAACACAAAGTCACCGCCCAAAGTCCGAGGTACAGGCGTTCTTCTCTCTCACCAGCCCTGTCTATCCATGCTGAGAGAATAGGCGTGAGCAGATAGAGACCTGTCAGTGCGTACATGAACCAAAGCACGCCTGTACCCTGCGGGGAGAACGGCATCG
The DNA here is from genome assembly GCA_963637655.1 of bacterium. GTDB lineage: Bacteria > Bacteroidota > Bacteroidia > Bacteroidales > Bacteroidaceae > Prevotella. The sequence goes on from CAVHOL010000095.1 coordinate 2,917, forward strand.
ACAACACTTTGCGGACGATGTCTGTTGCACCGAGGTTTTCCCTTAGGACAAGCACCACCAAGTAGAACGCCGACCAAACGAGCGTGGGCACAACAATCTTGCCCAATCGTTTGCCAAGAAAGGCACGGGTAGAACATTGCGGAACCGTGGCTGGGGGGGGTAAATTTTTTCCTACGGCTGGCAACAACAGTGCCCCACTCACCATGAAAAACAAGGCATTGCAAGGAACCGTCACCAGACTGACACCCGCCAAAAGTGCCGAGTGGGTAGTCGTGGCCGGCATTGGAGCATGTGTCGTGACGACCAACAGACAGGCGAAAATGCGGATGAGGTCGAGCGAAAGGTCGCGTTGTTTCATTGTTTAACGGCGTTTCATTGATTAAAAGCGTTTGAAACGTTGGCGTATGGACGAATACACCATCTCGCGCTGCGAACGGTTGAGGGCGATATAGGCAGACGCCAGAAAACCGACACCGATGCCTAAGGCAAATACCACGACGAAATGCAGATATTCATTCTCTACAAACTGGGCAACGGCAACAATGGCGGCATAGGTCACCACGACGACGGCCAATACAGGCAGATAGACCTTTGTCAGCAGTCTGCGGACACTGAAGGGCGGTATGTAGCGGCGCAACAAGCAGGCTTTTATGGCCGATGAGCAACAGTAGGTGAGAATCATGATGTAGTAGTTGAGTTCTACCGGCAGCCCCAACTTATAACCCATCCAAAGCAACGGCAAATGCCCAAGAAAGCAAAGACCTGTGAGCAGACTCATCTTGCGCATACGCCCAGTGGCGTGTATGCCTGCATTAAGATTGTGCTCGATGATGTTGAAACACGAGGCAACAAGGAGTATGCGGCAAAATAGCGCAGCACTGGCAGGCGGATTCTTCAGCCACCAAACCATAATGGTATCCATCTCGACAAATGTCGGCACAGAGATGACAGCCAACAGTAGTGCAGAAATTTTTGCAGAGGTGTATAGCAGACTGATGGATCCAACGTTGTCGCCAACCGAATATTGCTTGATAATCTGCGGCCGAAAGGCTGTATTGAAATTGGAACAGAACGCCATGATAGCCCCCTGCACTGTGAGTGCAACACTCGAAGCGGCATTGTAGACCACGCCGAAGAACATGTTGATGATGAAGTTCATGCCCTGGTTGCGTGCCGTGACGCTCATGTTGCCGAATAGATCCCAACCAGAGAAGGACAACAGCGAGCGTAGAATGCTTTTGTCCCATACATAGCGGAAGTGGGTCTCGGGGAAGTGCCGCCAGCAATAGGTGATGTTGATGCCGACCATGAGCACCGTGACACCCAGTTGCAGGAAAGTATAGAAGATAAGTTTGTCGTAGGATGCGAGCGTGAGTAAATAGACAATGCCCAATTTGAGGAATGAACTCAGCAAATCAGTGTAGGCGTAGAACTGAAAATGCTCGTGCGCCACAACGCAACCACTAAGCGGCACCGTACCGATTGAGATGAGCAGACCGACAACCGATGTATGGATGAGCATTTGCGCTGCAAACATTCGGCCCTCGGGTATGACGAGTTTGTTCATCAAGAACCACATGCCGACTGTCTCAGATAAAATGGCAATAACGACACCAAGAATGATATGCACCACGACTGCCGACGAGAACGTGTTGCGCAGCCTCTCAAAATTGCCACGTCCCAACTCGAATGTGATGAAACGGCTCGTAGCCCCAGCCATCGACGCATTCATGAACGTGAACATGCCAATGCAGCCGCCTACCAACCCATAGATGCCATAATCTTCCACACCCAACGTATTGAGAACCACGCGGGAGGTATAAAGTCCCACAATGGTACTGACAAGGGTACGAAGATAAAGGAATAGTGCATTCTTGGCTATTCCTCGCTTATTGGCATCCATCAATGCTTAAAATAATATGTAGCATACCACTCAGCGAAGCGACGAAGACCTTCACGCAGCGGAGTGGACGGTTTGAAGTCGAAATCGCGTTGCAGCGGTGTGGTGTCTGCATACGTAACGGGCACATCACCGGGCTGCATGGCGACCAGTTGCTTGTGGTCTTCAAAATTGTAGTTGGCCGCCAACACGCCGGCGCGCACGAGTTCTTCCTGAAGCAGAGTCACAAAGTCTAGCAGGTTCTCGGGGTGGCTGTTACCGATATTATAAAGGGCATAAGGTGCCACGGGCAGACCGTCGTCACCGGTCTGTTTCTCGGGAGCATGCTGCATGACACGCAGCACACCCTCCACGATATCATCGATGTAGGTAAAATCGCGCTGGCAGTTGCCGTAGTTAAATATCTTGATGGTTTCACCTGCAACCAGTTTGTCGGTGAACGAGAAATAAGCCATGTCAGGCCGTCCTGCGGGGCCGTAAACGGTGAAGAAGCGCAAACCAGTGCTCGGTATGTTGTAGAGTTTGCTGTAGGCGTGCGCCATCAGCTCGTTGCTTTTTTTTGTAGCGGCATACAGCGATACAGGATTGTCAACCTTGTCGTCGGTGCTGTACGGCACATTCTTGTTATTGCCGTAAATGGACGATGACGAAGCATACACAAGATGTTCCACTCCATAGTGACGGCAAGCCTCCAGCAAATTATAAAATCCGAGGATGTTACTCTCGATGTAGCAGTCTGGATGAGTGATGCTGTAACGCACGCCTGCCTGCGCCGCCAGATTGACCACCACTGTCGGACGGTAGTCACGGAAGATGCGCTCCACGGTTTCTTTCGAGGCTATAGTATCATGTATGAAAGTCCAGTTTGCACCGTACGACTCTATTTCACGTAGACGATCATGCTTGATGTTGATATCGTAATAGTCTGTCAGTGAGTCTATGCCTACCACACGGATGCCATGATAGTCACGGAACAAACGCTTGACCAAATTGCTGCCAATAAAACCGGCTGCACCTGTCACTAACACTGTTACGCTATCAAGTTTAATGTTGTATTTTATCATTTAATTATATCGAATCCTACCTTTTATAGTATTTATACCCAACCGCATCATGCGAAATACTCCTGTATACAGACGAATGCGCCAAAGGCTCTCCATGCAACAAGCGCGTCGGTAGAGTAGTTGTTCGAAGTTAGTTGGACATACATTGGGAAAGACTTGTCGAGTGAGCGGGTCTGCCATAATGCGATGGAGTTCGTGTTGCTTCTCGGTTTTGGACCACGGACACTGGGGATGGGTGAGGTTGAAGAGCAAGCAACTCAAGACATCGTTGTAGAAACGTTGGTCGAGATAGCGGTCAAGTCGTTGGTCTTGGAGATTCCAAAACTTGCGCAACCGTTCAAAATGCATACGCACCGACTTGTAGATGTCAAAACGGTCGGAAATGAAGCGAGAGCGAGTATTACCCTTTTCATACACATAATAGTTGTGCAGTATTTCAGAAGATATGTAAGCCTTATCAAGATGCTCATACACCAGAAGATTAAAGACTTCATCCTGCTGTATGCGCTGGTTCTCAAAACGCAGGGAATGTCGGTCAAGGAAACCCTTACGATAGCACTTGTTCCACGCAAAGCCATTGGTTTTCAGCACAAACTCGTCGATAAATGTGTCACAAAGAGCTTGATTGCTACCAATTTGCTTTTCAGTAAAACGGACGGGAGTAACGTACCCTGTACGATAGTCGATATTATTGTAACCGAACACCACGAGGTCAACACCGCGCCGCTCCATCTGCTCTACATTGTAGGCCAACAGACCGGGCAACATTTCATCGTCGACATCGTAAAAACAAATGTATTCGCCTCGAGCATTTTCCAGTCCGAGATTGCGGGCGCTACCCAAACCTTGATTTTCTTGGTGTAACACACGAATGCGGCTATCGCGTGTCGCCCATTCCTTACAACGTTCGAGACTGCCGTCTGTTGATCCGTCGTCGACGAGCAGCAGTTCAAAGTCGCCATAGGTCTGCGAGAGCACGCAGCCTATGCCACAATCAATAAATCCAAGTACGTTGTATATACCTACTATGACGGAAACCATTTTGTCAATAATCCCAGTTGATATTTTCTTTTACTATCCTTGCCGGTATGCCAGCCATGACAGAACCGGGCGGGCAACTCTTTGTAACAATTGCGCCAAAACCGATGACGGAGTCGTCACCGATGTGGCATCCCTTAAGTATTGTGGCGTTCTGCGCTATCCATACATGACGACCCAGAACTACATCCTTGGGAGAATTGAGTACACAACTGTTAGACGGGTCAATTATACGGTGAGAGTCGTGGTTGCGCAGCGTAATGCCATAACTGAACATACAACGCTCGCCTATCTCCATACTGCCACCACCTTCGACATTGAATTCTACACCGCGTATGCCGGCATCTTCGCCGATCATTAGGGTATTTTCCATACCACCTATTATGATGCGGCAAGGTCCCATGAAACGTGCCTTGTCGTTGATAAAGAGACGGTTATTGTCACCAAATATTCTCACCACGGTGTTTGTCAGCAGACAGCCCTTGCCTATGGTAATCTCATTGTTGTTGCCGGATACCATTATAATGAAACCTGGTCCTATCTTCGAACCGATAATGATGCGGTTGTTTTTGCCTTTTGTCCTAACAGGAAAAAGACGGTCGCGCACGGAGCGCAGAATATTACGTAGCATATTTCTTAACTGCGATTACTCACCGATAGAGGCTATTATCTCCGAAAGATAGGTCTTGTCGGTTGAGGATATCTGGCTTTGTCCACCTTCCACTTCCTCAACCTGCTTGCCGGGTATAGCCACCTTCCGTTTTGCCCCCATACGAAACCACTCGTACTCTACGTCGATATGGCCCAAATCGAACGCACGGATGCCTCGGTTGGCAAGATCATATGCCAATACTGTGGCTGTCATTCCCAAAGCAAGAACCACCAGTCTGCCATCGGTTGCCGAAACGGTATGCTGCAAGATGGCATCATAAGAGGTAAAGGCATCTTTGCTAGGACATAAGATGCGTTTGATGGATTTGGCGTTGTCGAACAGATCGTTGCCAACGCCCAAGCGCGAGTATTTGCCTTCTACAATCAAGAGGTCTTCGCCTGCCCACAGTTGTTTGAGCAAGTCTACGTATTCGGCCGTGTGCGCTTTGTTCTTGCGTATCATGTAGAAACGTGTGAACAGGGCGTCACCATAATTCCGCGAATACCGTACAACGGGCATGATTACTTTCTTCAAAAAACAATGTCGGTAACCCAATGCCGACAACTGACTATTGAGTACCAATGACCTTGTTTTCTTGAGCGAAAGCGGTATACAGACAAGCAGATTGGGATTGTCTGAGGCAATCACCTCTTTCAAGCGTTCCCCCAACTTGGCATCCGGGTGCTGGAAACCGTTGCCGCCGCCCTCCATCACAGCAAACTCGCCGTCTCCAAAGCGTGCACACGAGCATCTGTGCGACATGATGTAACGCACGGTTTCGGCCGACGACATGATTTGCAACCGACGTATGTATCCCGTCATCTCCTTGTCACGCCACTGCTGAAGACGATAGCGCAGCACAAGGAAATAAGCATGGAGAGTGGTAAGTATGTTCATAATAAGAAGAGCAACTATACATTTGTCTCATCATTGTTCTTCTCGTCGTTGGTGTAATATCCGCTATAATACCCCTTGCCGTAGTACCCGTAGTGACCGTAGTAACCGTAGCGGTGAGATCCGTAAGCCGAATACGATGTTGAGCCGTTCAGGAGTATTG